>JANYHP010000327.1 GCA_025359005.1 Hyphomicrobiaceae bacterium
CGGGCGCTCCGCCTTGGAAAGTGCCGTGCCCAATTCGGCCATCACCTGGCCTGCGGGGGCTGGCTTGGGAACCCTTGCAGGCTTGGCGTCCGCAATATCCACCGCGGCCGCCAGCATGTCCTCGGGCAATCCGAGTACGACCGGGCCGGGGCGGCCGGACAGCGCCGTCGTCCAGGCGCGGCTGACATATTCCGGAATGCGCTTGGTGTCGCGGATAACGCCAACCCATTTGACGAACGTGCCGAGCACGCTCTTGGTCTCCATCTCCTGGAACGCCTCGCGGTCCTCGGTGTCGAGCGACGGGAGGCCGAGGAACAGGATCATCGGCGTACTGTCCTGTTGCGCCACGTGCAGGCCGGCCATGGCATTGGCGAGGCCCGGCGCGCGGGTAACAAAGCAGAGGCCCGGTTGTCCGGTCATCTTGCCCCAGGCTTCCGCCATCATCGACGCCCCGCCCTCCTGCCGGCACACGATGGTCTGGATGCCAGCGCCGTGCAGCCCGTCCAGTGCGGCGAGAAAACTTTCGCCCGGGACCGTAAAGGCGCAGCGGGCGCCATTGAGAGCCAGTTGATCAACCAGGATCTTGCCGCCGTGGCGCATTGGACTGCCCTTTTTCAGAAGTGGAGTGGATGCTTTGTGACACGCTCCGCATCAAGACAGGCGCCAAGGCGGCGGTGAAGCGCGTTTTATGCCCGTGGCCTCTGCATGGCGCGCTGGGATGCGCCGAATTGGCCATAGGATATCGGAAATCGTCCGGCAATGCTGGCTGGATGGGCGAACCTGTCTGGCACGGAGTGCACGCAGCGACTAGGTTCGCGCGGCTTGGATAGCCAGGGCATAGGGACCAGCAGGTGGCCGACGAAAGATCGCAATCGAGGCGCCCTGCATGGCGTTGGTGGACACGCGGCACACGACATTTTCGTAGCGCCCGGCTCGGTGCGACGGCGGCGTGGCTGATGCTGCTGGCGCCGCTTGCGCAGGCGGCCGAGCCTGTGGTCCCGGCCCAGCCGGCGGACCCGGCTGGCGCCAAGGCCTATCGCGTCCTCGAGACGTCGTGCGCGGGCTGTCATCAAGTGGGCCGCCTGCGGGCCACCCTGACGCGCCCCGCGGCCGATCTCGCCAACATCCTCGATTTGGAGACGCTGGCGCGTAATCCGGCGCTCGTCGTGCCCGGCAGTGCCGACGCTTCGCCGCTCTATACGGCCATTCAAGGCCGCACCATGCCGCCGGAGGGCGGTGGCGAGCAGCCCGCCGACGACATCGCGCTCAGCCCCGCCGATTTGCTGGCGGTCCGCGACTGGATCGAGCAGTTGCCGCCAGCAACCGCTGCGTGTGCCGACCGTGTGCCGGTCACTCCAGCGATGCTCGCAAGAGCGGTTGGTGCGGCGGCGACCAAACTCGATGCCGCCCGCGCCGCAACCACGCGCTTTATCTCGCTGGCCCCACTGCACAACGGCTGCGCGACACCAGCCGAAATGCAAGCCGCGATCGACGCCGTCGCGATGCTGATCAACAGCCTCTCGCTCGCGCTTGAACCCGTCAGGCCGACGGCGACCGGGGCGGACGGGCTGTTGTTGGCGGTCGATCTGGCGGCCATCGGCTGGGACCACGAGCGCTGGGACCGGTTGGCGTTCCGTGCCCCCGCAGTAGCGTTCGTGACCCTTGACGAAGCGACACAGAAGAGCCTCGGAACACGGGCGCCGGTGGTCGATGCGGACTGGTTTGCCGACGCGGCAACGCGGGCACCGATTTATTACGACGTGCTGGGTTTGCCCGACACATTGGGTGGCCTGTTGGCAAATGCCCGCATCGATCTCAGCGAAGCCACGCCTGGAACAGTGCATCGTATAGGCCTTCGCACGTCAGTCGTCGCACGCGGCAACCGTCTCATCGAGCGGCGCCCCTTCGCTGGCGGCACCGCGTGGATTGCGCGGGATTTTGCGCCAACAGCCGGCCGTCCCGATCTGTTCGACATGACGGTCGCGGCAGCCGGGGGTGATGCAACTAAGCCCCGGGCCCTGCCGCAACCCGACGCGACCCTGCTGCATTTCTCCCTGCCAAACGGGTTTCCGGCCTATTTCGCAGCCAACGCCAGTGGCCAGCGCATCAACGACGTGCCCGCGTCGGTGCTGCGCAGCGGGCGCCATCCGAGTATGCTCGTGCAAGCGGCGCAGTCGTGCATCGGCTGTCACGCAGGCGGGCCGGTCGCCCGCGTGCGGGGCCGCACCGATGACCTCAAGGCGCGGCTGCTCGTGGAAGCGGGCCTCGCCAAGGATGTGCGGGACCGGTTGCTGGCGGCGCATCCTGAACCGGCCGAGTGGCTCAAGCGGATCGACGAGGATCAGGCCCGGCTGAGGCGCGCTTTGGCGGCGGCGGGGCTTGGCGATGTGGGTACGATTGGCGGGCTCGCACCCTTGCCCGCGCTCATCGCGCGCTACCAGCGGCCCGTGGCAATCGACGAGATCGCGAACATGGCGGGCCAGGAACCGGCGCGTCTGCTGGCCGCCGGACGATCGGGTTCGCTCGCTCTGGCGGATGTTGCCGCACGGCTTGCTTTCGGGCGTGTCGCACGAGCGGAGGTGGATTTCGTGCTCCCCGAACTGGCCGCTCGTGCCGGCTTTGCAGTTCCCGGCGGTGGCGCTGTATCTGCCGCCGCGCCGCCGCTTGCAGCGGTCCCGGATTTGATCCTGAAGGCGGAGCGTCCAGTCTACCAGAACGGTGATCTGCTGGTGCTGAGTGTGCGCGCCAACTTCACCTGTGCGCTCACCGTCCTGACGCTCGACGGGAAGGGCCGGGCCACTGTGCTCTACCCCAACGAGTTCGAAGGCAGCGTCGCGCTCGAACCCAACCGCGAGATCCGCATTCCCGGAGACAAGGCGCCCTATCAGTTACGCCTGCGCGACAAGGGGTCAGAGACGCTGATCGGCATCTGCGCGGCGGGCGGCAAGGCCGTGGACGGGATCCATCACGACTTCGAAAAACAACGCTTCACCGAGCTCGGCGATTATCGCGCCTTCCTGTCGCGCGCCTGGGGCACGGACGGCAAGCCGCGCCGGCCTGCGCGTAAGCCGGGCGAGACTGTCGAACCGGCGCAGCCAGCCGAACCGCAGGCGCGGACCGCCATTCGCATCCGCATCGAGTGACGAAGATCGCGTTTGGGATAGCCCGAGCCGCCTGCATGAATGCCGCTTTCAAACCAAGCCCGCGGCCACGGCCTTGATATCCTCCGGCGTGCCGACGGGCGTCGATTTCAGCGCTTTGTCGATGCGGCCGGCCAAGCCCGACAGCACTTTGCCGGTGCCGATCTCATAGAATTCGGTGACACCGGCCGCGGCCATGGCAAGCACGCACTCGCGCCACCGCACGGTGCCCGTCACCTGTTCGACGAGGCGGCGGCGGATTTCGTCTGGATCAGAAATGGGCTGTGCGAGCACGTTGGAGATCACCGGCACGATGGGCGCCTTCATGGCCACCTTGGCGAGCGCTTCGGCCATGGCGTCGGCGGCGGGCTGCATCAGGCGGCAGTGGAAGGGGGCCGAGACCGGCAGCGGCATGGCGCGCCGTAAACCGTGCGCCTTGCCGGCTTCGGCGACGCGGTCGATCGCCGTCTTGTGGCCGGACAGCACGACCTGGCCTGGGTCGTTGTCGTTGGCCACGTCGCACACGTCGCCCTGGGCGGCCTCTGCGGCGATCTTGCGCGCGGTCTCGACGCTGACGCCGAGCAGTGCCGCCATGGCGCCGACGCCCACCGGCACAGCCTTCTGCATGGCCTGCCCGCGCAGGCGCAGCAGGCGTGCCGCGTCGGCAAGCGAGAACGTGCCGGCGGCGGCGAGTGCGGCGTATTCGCCAAGACTATGGCCCGCAACAAATTTCACCGACCTGGCGAGCGAAACCCCGTGCTCTTTTTCCAGCACCGCCATCACGGCCATGCTGACGGCCATCAAGGCGGGCTGCGCGTTCTCGGTCAAGGTCAGGGTCTCGGCGGGGCCCGACCACATGATGTCGGAGAGTTTTTGTCCGAGCGCGTCGTCGACTTCGTCGAACACCGCGCGGGCTGCGGGATAAGTGTCGGCCAATGCCTTGCCCATGCCGACGGCTTGGCTGCCCTGCCCCGGAAACACGAATGCACGCGCCATGATATCTCACCCCTGATCCGCTTGGCGCCGCATCACCATGGCGCATCGAGTGTGTCAAGCAACTGTCGTATGCCCGCGCCAGTTATCCCATTTGACAACTCCGCGGCGGCTCTGGCACCGGGCGCCGTGATTGCGTATGGTCCGTCCGTTCGCGGCCCCTCGAGAAAGCACTGCCGAGCCATGACGGTTTCCACTCTGACCACGCCTTCGACCACGACGGCTCCCACCACGACTACGTCCAGCACGCCCGTGGACGCCGCCAAGGCGGCGGCCTGGGCCATGCAGCGGCTCAACATGGTCGACAGTCAGGTGCGGCCGAGCGACGTGGTTGACCGGCGCATCATCCGCGCCATGGGCCAGGTGCCGCGTGAGGCGTTCGTGCCAGAGGGTCTTAAGTCCATCGCCTATATGGATAATCCGGTGCCGCTTGCTGTCGGCCGCGAGGCGCGTGCGCTGATGGAACCGCGCCTGCTCGCCAAGTTGCTGCAATTGGCTGACGTGCCCGATGGCGGTCGTGTGCTGGAGATCGGCACGGGTTCGGGGTATGGCGTGGCGGTGCTGGCGGCCATGGGGCTTAAGGCGACCGCATTGGAGAGCGATCCGGAGCGGGTAGCGGCTGCCCAAGCCGCGCTCGCGGCAGTCGGTGCGGTCGCAGCAAACGCGGGCACCAGTTGGGCGGCGCCCATGGTGCGCACCGGCGACCTCAAGCGCGGCGCGCCCGACGACGGGCCATTCGACGCAATCATCATGGCTGGCGCCATCGATGAGGCTCCGCAGGCGTTACTCGATCAATTGAAGTCCGGCGGCCGCTTGGTCGCAGTTAGAGGCGTGGGCCCCGGCGGAAAGGCGACGGCGTGGGTTCGCTCGGGCACGACGATTGCGGTGCGGGAAGCGTTCGACGCATCGGCCGGCTTGTTGCCGGGGTTCGGGCGCGCCGCAGCGTTTGCACTCTAAAGTCTGAGCGCTCACTGCGTGGCGGCTGCCCCATTCGCAGGCGGACCTTCACACATTGTTTACCGACTCCCCTCCCTATGCGCTGAGGCACCCGATGTGCCACCGGGGAGCAAGCGCGGATGTCGGTCACTTACAGCACGCAGCCTGCGGCATGGCGAAGGCCCGTTGCTCGCCACGCGTTGCGGCTCGGCGTGGCGCTGCCGGCTCTTCTGGCAGTGCTCGGATTGTCACCGCCGGCCGTGGCCGAAACGCTGCATGAGGCCTTGACCCTCACCTACCAGAGCAATCCCAAACTCGACGCAGAACGGGCCCGTTTACGCGCCACCGACGAGGGGGTGCCGCAAGCCAAGGCAGGCTTCCGCCCGACAGCGCTCGCCACTGCCAACGCTGGGGTGTCGCGGCAGACGTCGTCGCCCGGTCAGTTGACGGATGGCACCACCCACCCGTCCGGGTATGGCGTCACGGCAACCCAATCGGTGTTTTCCGGCTTCCGCACGGTCAACACAGTGCGTGAGGCCGAGGCCAATGTTCGCGCCGGGCGTGAAAACCTGCGGTTGATCGAATCGCAAGTGCTGCTTGATGCAGTGACAACATACGCCGACGTGATCCGCGACACTGCACTCGTCCGCCTGCGGGAAAAGAACGTGGCGGTGCTGTCCACTGAACTGCAATCGGCAGAGGCGCGGCGTTCCGTGCGAGAGGTCACCAAGACCGACGTCGCGCAGGCTCAGGCGCGTCGTGCGAAATCCATCTCCGCGCTCGATCTCGCGCGCTCCAACCTCAAGACCAGCCGCGCCGTCTACGAGCGCGTCGTGGGCCGCCCGCCGCATGCGCTGTCTGAGGCTTCCCCGCCGGCAAAACTCATTCCAGGCACGGTGGAGGACGTCTTGAAGACGGCCGAGAAAGAGAACCCGAACGTCGTTGCAGCCCTTTATCGCGAACAGGCGGCGCGCCACGAGGTTGATCGTATCTGGGGCGAACTGCTGCCCGAAGTGAAGCTCGAGGCCGGCTACAATCAGGCCTACAACCCATCAACCTATATCAACCAGACCGGAACCGGCACGGTTACGGGGCGCCTGAATGTGCCTCTCTACGAGGGGGGCGAGGTCAAGGCGCGCGTACGGGCTGCCAAGCATACCCACGTCAGCCGGCTGCAAGAGATCGAACAGGCGCGGACCGAAGTACAGGCGACAGCTGTTGGCGCGTGGGCGAAGATGGAGGCGACGCGAACTCAGGTCGCCCAAGATCAAGTGCAGGTCTCGTCGGCGCGCACTGCCCTCGAAGGGGTGCGAGAGGAAGAGCGGGTCGGGCAGCGCACGTTACTCGATGTGCTGAACGCCGAGCAGGAACTGCTGGACGCGGAAGTTGCGGCCGTCTCGGACCGGCACGACCACCTGATCGCCTCCTATGCCCTGCTGGCGGCCATCGGGCATCTCGACGCCGGCATTCTGCAACTTGGCGACAGCCAGTACGATCCGTCGGTCCACTACGACGAAGTCGAGCGGAAATGGTTCGGCGTCAGCATCACCCATGCCGATGGCCGCGTTGAGGTGCTCGACCGGGTCGATAACTGGGGGGCGACGGACCCTTATGTCGCCAGCAAGGGCCTGCGCGCCTCGACACCCTGACGGCGTGCATTCCGGGCCTTTTCCCCCGCCGCTGTGGATAGTGTTGATAACCAGCCACACGGGTCCGGATTTCCCCGCCCCTGCTGCGGAGGTGTCCTTTGCGGCGCTCGGCGGACCTGTTTTAAGTGCCCAGAGTGGCTTTCCGGGATTGGGTGCGCAGGCATCCATTTGAACGTGGCTGTGTCTTTGCTGCCATGTTGCCATCCGAGAGAATCGGATACCCGTCAGGTCAGTGGGGTCGCGTGGGGGACCCGCCTGGACTTGATGGGCACACCCGGCGATGGGACAAATTATGATGTTTAAAGATACGACACATCACCGTGCAGGAACTGTGGAACGTTTCGGTCGCGCCTTGCGGGTCGCGGTGTCGACGGTCGCGCTTTCCTGCTGTGTCGCGCTCGCCCCGTTGTCGGGTGCCGCAGTCGCGGAAACGATGAACGATGCGCTGGCGCAGGCCTATCGGTCCAGTTCGAAACTTGATGCGGCCCGTGCCACGCAGCGGGCGACCGACGAAGGTGTCGCGCAGGCAAATTCTGGCTACCGGCCGGTCGTCTCAGGGTCGGCAGACGTCGGCGATCAAAATCAAACGAACCGCAACTCCGCTGGGTCGGTTACGAGCGCTGAGACGCATCCCCGCGGCTACGGAGTTACAGCAACGCAGACGCTGTTCAAAGGCGGGCGGGTGCTGAACACGGTTCGCAAGGCTGAGGCCGATGTCCGAGCCGGTCGCGAGATCCTTCGCGGCGTTGAGCAGCAGGTGTTGCTTGATAGTGCGACGTCGTTTCTCGATGTGATCCGCGATGGATCCATCGTGAAATTACGCGAGAGCAACGTCAATGTGTTGCGCCAGGAGCTGAAGGCGACGCGGGAACGCTTCGCCGTCGGCGAAGTCACGCGCACCGACGTCGCGCAGTCCGAGGCGTCTCTTGCTGCCGCGGTGTCGGCGCTGGATCTCGCGAAATCCAACTTGCAGACGAGCCGCGCATCCTACGAGCGGAACGTCGGTTCGGCGCCGGGCACGTTGGTTGCGCCGAAGGGCTTGGAGAAGCTACTGCCGAGGACGCTGGATGACGCGGTCGCGACGTCCTCGCGTGAAAATCCGAACGTCGTCAACGCGCTCTATAACGAGCAGTCAGCACGGCATACGGTCGATCTGATCTGGGGCGAGTTGCTGCCGTCGGCGTCGCTACAGGCCGCCTACAACCGTCGTTATGACACAGCGACTGGCGCATCCGAGACCGACAGCAAGTCCATCGTCGGCACGTTGACTGTGCCGCTCTATTCCGGCGGCGAAGTCCAGGCCCGTGTGCGCGCGGCCAAGCAGACGCACATAGGCCGCATCCAGCAGATTGAGCAGCAGCGGACTGAGACTAAGGCCGTCGTAGTTTCCGCATGGTCTGCCCTCGTTGCCGCCCGCGCGCAGCTGGTGTCGGACAATGCTCAGGTCGCCTCTGCGCAGACCGCATTGACCGGCGTTCGCGAAGAGGAGCGTGTCGGTCAGCGAACGTTGCTGGACGTCCTCAACGCAGAGCAGGTGCTGCTCAACGCGCGCGTGTCGGTGGTGACGGATCAGCACAACATCGCGGTCGCGGCATTCCAGGTGATGGCATCTGTGGGTCGCCTGAACATTCAGGAACTCGGCGGGGTCGATACGATCTACGATCCGGAAGTTCACTATCACGAGGTCCGTCGGCAGGCCTGGGGCGTTTCGGTGACGCGCCGCGATGGTCGCGACGAGATCGAAAATCGCTGGCATACACGCACTGAAGTTGCGCCCGTTCAGGAAGACAAGGCAGCATGGAAGCCCGTCAAGTGATCTGATCGCTCAGGCTCATCTGTTTGAGTAGTGGCGGGCGGCGAGTTCCGGGCAAACCGGCACATGCTGCCCGTTTTTGTAAGTGCCGCAGTTGAGGGTTTTCATTTAGTCCCGATCGACGGTCTGGGGTGTGTTGCGTACGGATGTCGGCGGCCAGGTGGAGTGGTCGTATGCCGCAATCTCGCTCGAGCCAGGGCCGCGCGCGCGCCGCCGAGACGAACATGGATGAGATCTTGGCATCCATCCAGCGGATCATCGACGAAGAGCCGATCGGTCCGCGCCACAGATATGACACGACGCGTGAGCGGGGCCGGAGGTCTGTGCTTGATGGATTTCGTCCACACGAGATGTCGCGGCCGCTGGGAGCCTCCGGGCGACCTCTTGCCGGCTCCGTCGTTTCGGGTTCGCGTGCGGTACGGGAGGATGAGGTTCTTGCGGAATTGCTTGAGCCCGAGGCAACTCCCGCCGTGGCACGGGGAGATGTCGCCGCCGCTCGGGGGCGCCCTGAGCCTGCCGAACCGGTGCAAGCCGTAGCAACGGTGGCCGCTGCCTCGGATGGTGCTGCGCCGCTGCCTGAAAGCACTTCATCCGAGGATGCGGCGGTCGAGCCTGTCTCGCCCAACGAGCCTCGAAGCGAGGCGTTTGCTGTTCACTCAGTCTCAGCCAAGCCCGCTGCGGTCCCACTTCACCGGGGCGCGGATCTGCCATCAACAGATGACGTGCTCGCCGACCTCGCGGCGGGTCTTAACTCGCTGTCAGCCCTCATGGCCCAGCCGGCAGCAGCTCTTGTTGTGGGCATTGCGCCGCCGCCGCAGGGGCTCGCCTGCGCCGCGTCGGATGTGCGTGCCGAGTTCCCGCTGCGCTCAGCGCCTGGCGGGCCCCTTGGATTTGCGCCATGCGCTCCGTCCCCTGCGGAAGCCGCCGCTGCGGCTGTGGCAGCCGTTGCCGCCGTCAATGCGGCAGCCCTCCAGACGGGTGGGCGCGCGGCGTCTGCGGCAGCACCAGATGACGCGGTGAATGGTCCTTTGTCCGCCGTCGCCGCTGCAGTCGAGCCGCCCGAGGAGAACGATGCACCTGTGACGCCGCCCGTGGCTGTCGCGTTCCAAGCCGACACGAATGGCTCTGTGCACCTGGGACCGCCCGTGCCGCATACGGAAGCAGAAAAATTTCGGCCGGCGCCGAGCCCGGATGCCGAGCCCGCGACCGCGCCTCTCGTTGTCGCGCCGTCGGCCCTGGAGCCGCAGCCAGCTGCCTCCTTCGAGGATGCGATCTCGGCGATGCTGCGGCCGTTGCTGCGCGAATGGCTCGACGCCAACCTGCCCCGCATGGTTGAAAAAGCCCTGAAAGACGAACTCGCTGGCGTGCCGGCCCGTGCGATCCTCGCCGCTACCTGAGCCGCGGCACGAAGACTTCGCGCGCGCGCGAAACAGGGCGCCGCCCTGTACCCGCCGGGAGGGGACACCCTCCCGGACCCACCCGTTTTTTGTTCTTGAAGCGCGGGTCCTGTGGGGCAAACCCTGTAGGGTGCAATAGGCCACTTCGGCCGTATTGCACCGTGTGTA
>JANYHP010000338.1 GCA_025359005.1 Hyphomicrobiaceae bacterium
CCACGGCAAACAGCATCTCGCCACGATGTTCGCCGCCATGAACCTGCTTGCCTTGCCGCCGGCGCTCCTGACACATTGAGGAATGGCGGACTGAACTGACGGGAGACTGGATCATGTCGCTTCGCATCAATTCCGTAGCGCCTGATTTTTCGGCCGACACAACCCACGGCACGATAGATTTCCATGACTGGATCGACGACAGCTGGGCGATTCTGTTTTCGCATCCCAAGGACTTCACGCCCGTCTGTACAACGGAACTTGGCGCGGTGGCCCGACTCAAATCGGAGTTCGACAAGCGCGGTTGCAAGGTGATCGGACTCTCCGTTGATCCCGTGGAAAGCCATGCACGCTGGGCCATGGACATCGAGGCGACCCAAGGCGCCGCAGTGAATTATCCCATCATCGGCGACACACGCCTCGAGGTGGCGAAACTCTACGACATGCCGCCGGACGAGGCCGGCGACACGTCCGAAGGCCGCACGCCCGCCGACAACGCAACCGTGCGTTCGGTGTTCCTCATTGGCCCGGATAAAAAGATCAAGGCGATGTTCGCCTATCCGATGGCGAGCGGGCGAAACTTCGACGAGATTCTGCGGCTGCTCGACTCGTTGCAGCTCACCGCGTGGCACCCGGTCGCCACCCCGGCAAACTGGAAGCAGGGCGACGACGTCATCATCGTCACATCCGTCTCGGACGAACAGGCGAAACAGCGCTTCCCCAAAGGCTTCCACGCCATCACGCCCTACCTGCGCCTGACGCCACAGCCCTAGTCGCCCGAGTCATTCATAGTAAAGGGTATAGCCTTTTCAATTTTGCGCGGGCGTGGGTTGTCGTGAACTGCCAGTTGGCCTTTGCGTGATGCGTGATGCGGTTGGTCGTCCAGGCGAGGACCTCGCTGATCAACGCGTCCTTGTCGGGGATGCGGCGGTCCAGACATTGCGAGGCGAGGACGCCGAGTTCGGATTCGGCGAGGTCGAGCCAGCTTCCGTGCTTGGGCGTGTAGTGCCACTCGAAGCGCTCGACGAGGCGGCGCGCTTCGGCGGCGGGAAAGGCCTCGTAGAGCGAAGCCGGCTTGTGGGTGTTGAGATTGTCCTGCACCAGGACGATTTTCGTCGCGTCGGGAAAGCGCGTGTCGGAGAGATATTTCAGGACGCGGGCGTAGTCGACTGCGGCGCGACGGTCGGTGACTTCGACGCGCCGCCAGCCCTCCAGCGGCGCGAACAGCATGAACAGATTGGCGACGCCGTTGCGTTCGTATTCGTAGTCCTCGCGCTTCTCGCGCCCGGGCTTCATGGCGAGGGGCGCGCGCGTCTCGCGGATCATCTGCTTGGAGGTTTCGTCGAGACACACGAGGGGACGCATGGGATCGCGCGGCCTCTGATAGACTTCCAGCACGTCCTCCATGTTGGCGACGAAGCCCGCGTTGGCGTCGGGAGGTATCACCCATTGGCGCTTGAGATGCGGCTTGAGCGCGTTTTTTTTAGAACGCGCCCGATCGTGTTGTCGCTGGCCTTCTCGACGATCTTCAGTTCGACGACCTTTTCCTCGAGCAGGCTCAGGCTCCATCGCGCGTAGCCTTCCGGCGCCGGCCCGCACGCCAGCGCGATCAGCCTGGCTTCCTTCGCGCCGTCGAAAATCCGCGGACGCGCCGAGTTGGGATTGTACTTGCGCGTCAGCGTCGCCTCGAAACCTTCCGTGACGAGCTGACGGCGCGTTCGCTCGACGGTGCCCACGCTCGTGTCGAGGGCCTCGGCGATCCGCGCGTCGCTCCAGCCCTCGCCCGTCTCCGAAACATCCGCCTTCAACAGAATGCGCGCCTTCCTCAAGAGCTGCGCGGACCGCTTGCCCTTGCTGATCAGTTCGCTCAACCGTTCGCGTTCCTCCGCGCTCAGGCGAACAATGTATTTCTTGACGACGTTCTGCGTCCTCGCCACGAATCACCTCCATCGCTGGCTCGAAGCGACAGTGATTCAGAACAGACCGTTGTTTGCAATGACGGGATGGACTAGTGTCCCGTCGCAGTGATTATGACGGGTTGTTCGACGCCGAGAATGGGCAGGTCCTGTGGCGGGACGAGCAACTGGATGCTGCGAGGGACACCGGGC
>JANYHP010000387.1 GCA_025359005.1 Hyphomicrobiaceae bacterium
AGAGGATCTGTCCCTAGTACGAGAGGACCGGGATGGACACACCTCTGGTGGACCTGTTGTCGCGCCAGCGGCACAGCAGGGTAGCTATGTGTGGACGGGATAAACGCTGAAGGCATCTAAGCGTGAAACCCACCTCAAAACGAGTTCTCCCTATGAAGAGTCGTGGCAGACCACCACGTTGATAGGCCGGGTGTGGAAGCGCGGCAACGCGTGCAGCTTACCGGTACTAATAACTCGTGAGACTTGATTGCTCTCATTAAGCAATGCTCATTCTTGTTGGGCGCTTCGCCAGCGCAGGGCCATCTGTCGCTTTCGGTCGTCTTCGACGACCTGACGCGACGATGCGCTCCCTGCGGTCGCGTGCGGCCAATTTCTAGACGCTCGGCGCATGGTCATCCTCTCGGTGTGGCCACACGTGAACGCAGTGAGCGACGCTCCGCGCCATAGTGCGGACCGAAGCCTGCGTGGCGAACGCTAAAAAGACCAGTTTCATGTTTGCGCGCTCTCCGTGCGGCCACACACTCAACTGTGGCGCCACGCGAGCAACGCTAGCGTCCCGTCGCGACAGGACACCGAAGGTGGCCTATCTCGACCACCGGACGCCGCGCACTCGACGTTTGGCCACACACTCAACTGTGGCCCCACGCGAGCAACGCGAGCGACCCGTCGCAACAGGACACCGAAGGTGTCCGAAAGCGACCGACGGGCCGCGCGCCGAGCGCAAACAACAATGTCGCGCTTCTTTGCCGACCTGGTGATTATACCGGGGTGGCTGCACCCGATCCCATTCCGAACTCGGCCGTGAAACGCCCCTGGGCCAATGGTACTCCGTCTTAAGACGCGGGAGAGTAGGTCGTTGCCAGGTCTGCCAAGCAGCGCGCACATTGAGTTCAAAAGTCTACCGGCCACAAGGCCGTGCGCCCCGAACCCATCGAGACCCAAAACCCTTCCTCACGAATAAGTTCCCCAAGGACGTGCGTGTAGCCGTCCCCTAAATCCCGTCCCCTAAATCCCGTCCCGGAAATCCCCCAACCGCCGCCCCCAAAAGGACGGCGGCTTTCGCGTTCCCCCTCACACGTTGCGCAAAGCGTCGGGTTATATGAAAAAATAAAAAAGCGCGCGCGAGTTGTTTACCCTGCACGCCCAATCCTCAGTCTCCGTCTAAGCCAACGGCATACAAGGCCGTCTGCGGAAAATCCGAACCCGCCATCCCCGACCGCCTCAGGCCTTCGGAGCCGCTGCTTGTGCTGCCGCAGAGCCTTCTTTCGGGTTTTCCGAGCGCCGTGATTTACCCTCGAAATACGCACCCTGCTCAATGGCGAGAGATTGGTGGAACACATCGCCCTCCACGCGGCTGCTGGATTTCAGCGTAACCCTCATCCCCCGCACCGACCCGTGCACGGTCCCATGCACTTCGACTTCATCGGCCACGATACCACCAGTGATCTTCGCATTCGGCCCAACGACAATGCGCTGAGCGTTCAAATCGCCCTGAACCTGACCTTCGATCTGGATTTCGCCTTTCGACTGCAGATTGCCGGTCACCGAGAGATCCGTCCCGATCACCGACGCAATTCCAGCGCTCGCACTGGGCGCGCCACTCAGTACAGGCGGGCGTGCACCATTCATCGGCTGTGGTGGCGGCACTGCCTTCGGTGCGTCCAGTCCAACGGGATCCGGCTTCTTTGTAAACATCGTACTCATTCTCCCCAAGCAGGTAGCGGGCCGACGAACGACCGCACCCATCCCCCAACCACAACCGCAGACATACCGATCAAAATGGCGCCCGTGTGACGCTATT
This sequence comes from Hyphomicrobiaceae bacterium, assembly GCA_025359005.1. GTDB lineage: Bacteria > Pseudomonadota > Alphaproteobacteria > Rhizobiales > Hyphomicrobiaceae > JABFRJ01. The sequence continues at coordinate 1,802 of JANYHP010000387.1, forward strand.
TCGCGTCAATCAGCATGGTTCATCCAATTCCTAGACCTGTTTACCACATTGCCGTGTCGCTGGCATCCGTTCCAGAGCCACATTTTTCGACGAATCACTTTGCATCAGTCCTATCGAACCACTGTCGCGATAGAGGCGACGACGCCGGCTCAACGACCCAAGCCCATCGCCGACAGCGGCTTGTAAAACCCAGGCGTCAGCCCCGCTTCCGATCGCGCCTTGTCGTTAAACGGCGGCTTTATGGGGCCGCGAAAATAAGTCCGCACCAACGCATGAAACGTCGGCTCCGGTGGCCGTTGCTCGCGGGCGCAGAGATAACGGAACCATTTGGCGCCGAACGCCACGTGCCGCTTCTCGTCACGATAGATGATCGCCAGAATGTCCGCCGAAGGCTCGTCCCCGGCGGCACGGAGCTGCACCTGCATGGCCGGCGTGACATCGAGCCCCCGCGCCTCCAGCACCAGCGGCACCACCGCGACCCGCGCCAACAGATCGCCTTTGGTTGCCTGCGCCGCCTGCCACAGCCCGTCATGCGCCGGATGCTCACCGTAGCTCGAGCCCAGCGCGACCAACCGTTTTGCCAGCAATTCGAAGTGCTTGGCTTCTTCCAATCCGACCTGAACCCAATCGTCGAAGAAGCTCCGCGGCACCGGCGCGCGCACAAAGCGGCCGATCAGATCCCAGGTCATGTCGACAGCATTGAGTTCGATATGCGCCAGCGCATGCAGCAGCGCAATTCGCCCTCTCAGCCCCCCGGTGGTCCGCCGCGGCATCTCGCGCGGCGGCAACAGCACGGGCCGCTCCGGACGTCCCGGTCGATCCGGCATCGTCAGCGTCGAGGACTGCGCCCCGAGCGACAGCCGCCCGCCGAACCATGCCTTCGCCGTCCACTTTGCAAGACGCACCTTGGCCGCGAGATCAGGATTTTCAACGATCGCGCGTGCCGCCGCGGCAAGGCTGTCCGCGCCCTCCCCCGCTTCGACACGCGGACGCGCGTCCTCGCTCGCCGTCATCGTCACAAGGCCTCGACTGCCTTGAGGACCTCATGCGCATGCCCCGGCACTTTCACCTTGCGCCACACCTGTGCGACACGCCCCGCCTTGTCGATCAGAAACGTACTGCGCTCGACCCCCATGTACTTTTTTCCATACATGGACTTTTCGACCCACACTCCATAGGCCGCAAGCACCGCCGTCTCCTCGTCGGCCGCCAGGGAAATGGAAAGATCGTGCTTTTTGATGAACTTGGCTTTACTTGCGACAGTCCCTGGCGCGACCCCCAGCACAACCGCACCAGCCGCCGAGAACGCCTCTTTGAGTGCGCTGAAATCCTTGGCCTCGGCCGTACACCCAGAGGTATCATCTTTTGGGTAGAAAAAGACGACCACCGGCTTGCCCTTCAACGTCGACAGCGTGACGGTCGTCCCGTCAGCGCCCGGCAATGCAAATCCCGGCGCCTTATCACCAACACCAACCATGCAAGCCTGCTCCGTTCGATGCATCA
>JANYHP010000443.1 GCA_025359005.1 Hyphomicrobiaceae bacterium
TCCGCAACGGCTGACGGCCGAAATGGCCGCTTATCTTTCTGCCCGGCCGCACTTCGTGATCTACCAGCACGGTGTCGATCACAAGAGCCGAGCCGTCTCTGGCAGCAAGGACGAGTTTCCCGCAACGCGCGATCGCAGCGACGTTGCTGCCTCTCTCGCCCAAGGCCGCGCCACACTCGTCCACGCCATCGGGCGGCCCGTCCACGGCTATATTCCGCCCTGGAATGTCACGGCGCCAGCGACGCTCGAAATCCTCGCGTCTCTTGGCTTCACGCACATTTCGGCGAAGCGCACCTATGGCCCTGAAGTTCGCCTCGCCGCGTTGCCGATTGTTATCGATACACTCTCGAGCTACGCGCCCCCCACCGCGCGCTCAGTCGATGCCGTCATGCAGTTGATCGCCCAGGAACGGCGGCGCGCGCCCGCTGTGCCCGTCGGTCTCGTGTATCACATCAAGGATCTGCCCGACGATCAGTTGGCAGGGATCGTCCAGGTGATCGAACGCTCCGCGGCGTTTGTGCCGCCTGCATCCGTTTGGGGCCCTTTCGCCGGCGCCTGAGCAGAGCGTTGCGGCTCGGTGCGTTCTCAAGACCTTCTTGCAAGTCCGGCGAGGTAGGTGGAGACCAGATCGCCGACCAACCGCCCCGCCGCGTCCGTCGTCACGATGGACAGTTTGTCGGTCGTCGACAGCGAGGTGATCCCGTGCACGCCCGCCCACAGAACGCGCGATGCGCGCTTCCGCTCGGCCTCAGGCGCGTCGGGCAGCAGCGGCGCCATCGCCTGCTCGATGCGGGTGAGCAGGCCTTCAAGCTTTTGCTGGTACCAGTCAGGCAACTCCGTGCCGGCAGGCAGGTGATGCTCGAACAGCAGGTTCCACAGCCGCGGCTTCTCATGCGTGAAGGCCAGGTAGGCCTGCGCCAGCGCCTGCACCTTGGCAGACGCATCCGAGGGTTCCAGCAGCACGCTGGCAAGGCGGGTATCGAGCGCTTCCAGAACACGCGCCTCGACGCGCAGCACCACATCGTCGAGATTGTCGAACATGTTGTAAATGGTGCCGGGCGAGTAGCCGATCCGCCGTGCGATTTCACGCGCTGACAAGCCCGCGAGGCCATGCATCTCTATGATGGCGTATGCCGCCTCCAGGATCAGCTCGCGCAGCTGGTCGGGCGTATGAGAGGAGCGTCGGCCCATGGGATGGTACGCACATACTTTCTACGACGGTCACGCGGACCACTAGAGCATTTTCCACCAAAGTGGACACCGGTTTGGTGCAGAAAATGCGACAAACAAGGGGCTAGAGCGCTTCCTTCGATCCAAACCAAGTGGAAAGCGCTCTAGACGGCCGCCGGCAAAACGCCGTCTGAGCAACCCAGACTGAATAGCGTTTAGAAGCTTCGTTTAGCGACAATGCCTGCCCGCTGCAATGGTTTTTGCTGGCCGCGCCATCGTCTCCTGCGAAAAAGCCACCGCGCTTGGTTGCGCGACCGTTCCTCTTCTCGATATGGTGGATGCATACCAATCACGCGTCGAAGCCCGTTGTGGGTCGGCCAAGTTCGAGGGTTACATGGTTCGCAAGTGGGTGCAGAAGATTGCGGCTTCCGGAGCCGTGCGCGCTTGGTCCTCGGCCAAAAGCTCGTTCTTCCTGAGTGTTGCAGCCATTTTGCTGGCAGTGCTGGCCACGCCGGCACTGGCGCAACGCGATACGGCGGGCGGCTTTGCCCGCGAGACCAATCGCTTCGGTCGGCCGCAAAAAGTCTATGAAGCCGGCAAGTTCGACTATTACCTGATGTCGCTGTCGTGGAGCCCGAGCTACTGTGCCGGCCTGCCGCGCGACGGCTACGACCCGCAATGCAACCGCCGCGACGGCAAGCGCTATTCGTTCGTGCTCCATGGGGTGTGGCCGCAGTTCGAGCGCGGCTGGCCACAGGATTGCGCCTCCCCCGATCGCGGATTTGTCCCCCGCCCGGTGGCCAACCGCATGCTCGACATCATGCCGAGCGACAAGTTGGTCTTCCACGAGTATCGCAAGCACGGCGTCTGTTCTGGCCTTGGTGTCGACGGCTATTTTGACATGGCGCGATCGCTGTACAATCAGGTCAAGATTCCGGCCAAGTACGCAGCCGTCATCGATCCGCGCACGTTCGTTTCGACGCAGGAGATCGTCAGCGATTTTCTGGCGGCCAACCCCGGCCTCAAGCCCGACGGCATTGTCGTCGAGTGCGGCGGGCCGGGACCGCGCCTCAAAGAAGTGCGCATCTGTTTCGACAAGGGCGGGCATTTCCGCTCCTGCGGCCGCAACGAGAACCAGAACCGACTGTGCTCGGCGCCGCGCGTCTACCTGCCGCCGGTTCGCAGCGGCCCAGCGACTGCACCGGCCGCCGGCCAGAAGATCTGAAAGCTTCAGTCGCATTGACGTTTTGGCACGCGCCCGGCGGCTCCACCCCCGGGCGCGTTCTTCATCGAAGCTTGCCGTCAGACCTCGAATCGGCTTTCGCTGACGCTAGGCTTTCTCGTGGAGAACTCTTCGTTGCCCGGCCCCGCACTATCGCCACGTCAGAGCGGCAGGCCAGTCAACGACTGGGCCGGCATCGACGACCTGTTCGAAGATGGTCCCGAGGTCCGTCGTGCGCGCGCGCCGGCGCCAGCCATGGCATTGAGTATCCCCGCTGCCCCGTCCCAGCCGAGCGAATTCGCAGTCATCCAACCCCCACCAAATGCACCAGCGTCTGCCCGTCGGCCGAGGCCGGTCGCAGCACGGCCTTGGGGCTGGGCCTTGGCGGGCTTCGCCGTGGGCATTGCCTTCTGGCATTTCATCGGTTTCTGGAAATTTGTCGGCGACATCGTCTACCCCCAGTTCGTGCAGGCACGCATGCTGGTTCCCGACAACGGGCCAGAGACAACGGCCGCGCCAAGCGCCGGCGGCAAGCCGAGCCGCAGCGCCAAGCCCCGCCTGGAAAAGCCAGCCAAAAACTGAACACGCGCAACACCGTATCGGTGGCGTTGCCTAAATCGAATGCAATCACGACGTGCAAGCGTTGACCAAGCCTGAACTTCAATTTGGCATTTTTCGTCAACATGCGCTTAATCGGCGTCCTGTCCTGGTTCAGGAATGGAGGCACAGTGATGCGTAACGTCTCAACTGCAATGCTGGCGGCAGCACTTTTTTGCGCCCCCGTTGCACTCCTTTCGACGCAGGCAAGCGCGCGCGCGGGCGCCTCCGCTAGCCACGCATCAGGCGGCGGCCACGGGTCGTTTTCAGCGCACGCCGGCAGCGCCCATGTGCGCACCGTCACCGGTGGCGGCGCGCGCTTCATCGCG
>JANYHP010000447.1 GCA_025359005.1 Hyphomicrobiaceae bacterium
CCTTATTCCTCTTGGCCGCCGTCTTGGCCGCCTTGTCGACGTCGGCTTTGAGAACCTTCTTAACGATCAGATCGACACGACCGCCGGCCTTTTCAATAGCCTCACGCGCCTTTGCCGAAACGTGATTGGCGGTCAACGACAGCTTCGCCGTCAACTCACCTTCGCCGAGGATTCGCAGCCCGTCCAGCGGCCGGCGCACGACGCCCGCGGCAACCAGTGCCGCCAGGTCGATTGGCTTGGACGCGTCGATACGCTTAGTCTCGATTGCCGCCTGCAGGTCGCCGACGTTGATCGCGTTCCAGTCCTTGCGATTGATCTTGTTGAAACCACGCTTCGGCAGGCGCCGATGCAACGGCATCTGACCGCCCTCGAAGCCACCGAGACGAACACCGGAACGCGCGGTCTGGCCCTTGCCGCCGCGACCGCCCATCTTGCCCATGCCGGAACCGATGCCGCGGCCGATGCGGACGCGTTCTTTGCGCGACCCTTCGTTGTCTTTGATCTGATTGAGCCGCATGGCAGTAACTCCGGGAATTGTCAGTCTTAGGTCGTAGTTCGGAACAGGCCCCTTGGCCGTAACCCGACATGGTCTTACGCAGCACCTGCTGAGTGTCGCGCCCGAGCGGCGCAAACCCAACCGTCGTCGACGATCTTACGTCTTGTCAGGAACCACACGCACCAGATGGGCAATGCGATGGATCATACCGCGCACCTCGACCGTATCAGGCAATGTCGAACGCCGGCGGATCTTGTTGAGCTTCAGGCCCTTCAAGGTCTCGGTCTGGATCGCCGGGCGGCGAATAGCGCTGCGGTATTGCTCGACGGTAATCGTTTTCTGGGCGGACATGGCGCAACCTTGTATGAATTACCCCGCAACCGCGGAGCCATCGAAACGAGTCTCAATTCGGCGGGCGACCGGCCGGTAGCAAGCACCAAGCGGCCGCCCCACCCATTCTCACATGATCAAGCCGCAGCATCGGCGCTGTCGGCATCGGCAGAGCCGTCACGGCGGCGAGAAATGATCTCCGACACCTTTTTGCCCCGGCGATTAGCCACGCCGCGCGGATTTTCCTGATGCTTCAGCGCATCGAACGCCGCGCGGACCAAGTTGTAAGGGTTGGTTGAACCGAGCGACTTCGCGACCACATCCTGCACACCCAGCATTTCGAAAACGGCACGCGCCGGACCGCCGGCGATGATGCCCGTGCCCGGGGGAGCCGAGCGCAGCACCACCTTGCCCGCGCCATGGCGGCCGAAGCTGTCGTGATGCAACGTGCGACCCTCGCGCAGCGGAATGCGCACCAGACCACGGCGTGCCGCTTCCGTTGCCTTGCGGATCGCCTCCGGCACCTCGCGAGCCTTGCCGTGGCCGAAGCCGACGCGACCCTTCAAGTCTCCGACGATGACGAGCGCAGCAAAGCCGAAGCGCTTACCACCTTTTACGACCTTGGCGACGCGGTTGATGCCGACGAGCTTTTCTTTAAACTCGCTCTCTTCACGATCTTCACGATCGCGACCGCGATTGGGACTACGTGCCACCTGTATTTCCTTTCAGGCTCGAAACGGATCAGAATTTGAGGCCGGCCTCACGTGCGCCATCGGCCAAAGCCTTGACGCGGCCATGATAGAGAAAGGCGCCGCGGTCGAAGACCACTTCCTTGACGCCCGCCTTGACGGCCCGCTCGGCGACGAGCTTGCCAACGGCAGATGCCGCAGCGACATTTGCGCCGGACTTGTGCTCCGCCTTGACGTCTTTGTCGAGCGTCGAGGCAGCCGCCACCGTATGGCCGTTGGCGTCATCGATCACCTGAGCATAAATATTCATGCCCGAGCGATGGATCGACAGCCGCGGACGACCAGCGTTATTCGACTTCAGATGCTTCCGGACGCGCATCTTGCGCTTTTCGGCGAGTGTATATCGACGGACCATGAGAACGTTCCTAAAGCGCAATCGCGCCAAAAATCACTTCTTCTTGCCTTCCTTGCGGTGCACGTATTCGCCTTTATAGCGAATACCCTTGCCCTGATAGGGCTCAGGCGGGCGATACGCGCGGATGTCGGCGGCAACCTGGCCGACAAGCTGTTTGTCGATGCCCGACACCGTAATAATTTCCTGCTTCGCCCCGGCCACCTTGACCTCGACGCCCTTGGGCACGTCGTGCAGCACTTCGTGGCTGAACCCGATCTGCAGGTTCAACTGGTCCTTGCCCTTCATGGCTGCGCGATAACCCACGCCCTGGATTTCCAAGGTGTGCGTAAAGCCGTTGGTGACGCCCTCGATCAGATTGGCCACCTGCGTGCGCGACATGCCCCACATGGAGCGGGCTCGCTTCGAATCATCGATAGGGGTTACGGTGATACCCGTCTCACCCTTGTCGATCTTAATCTCGGAGGGTGCTGTGAACTGCAGCTCACCCTTCGGACCCTTCATCTTGACCAGCTGCCCTGCGACCGTGGCCGTAATCCCTGACGGGACCGGGACGGGCTTTTTGCCGATGCGCGACATCTTTATAGACCTTCAGTTTTCAAAGGGAGCTGCGCACTGCGCCTAGAGAACCGGGGAAACGCCCCCCGCCGCCAAACCCAATTCGCAAATCGCAACCCACAATTCGCTCAGAACACGTTGCAGAGAACTTCGCCACCGACGTTCTCTTCACGTGCGCGGCTGTCCGACATCACGCCCTTCGGCGTCGATAGGATCGCAACGCCGAGACCGTTCGCAACGTTTTCAAGATCCTTCACCGGCGAATACACGCGGCGGCCTGGCTTTGACACGCGCGAGATCTCGCGGATGGCCGGCTGGCCATTGGCATACTTCAGTTCGATCTCGAGCTCTTTCAGCCCATTCTTAAGTTCCACTTCCGCATAACCGCGGATATAGCCCTCATCAGCCAGCACGTCCAGCACGCGCGCGCGCAACTTGGAAGCCGGGCTCGAAACTTTGGGGCGGCGCCGCATCTGCGCATTACGGATGCGAGTCAGCATATCGCCCAGCGGATCATTGATCGCCATGGTCTTGTTCTCCTTGCCCCTTACCAGCTCGACTTGGTCATGCCGGGGATCAATCCCTGGCTGGCCAATTCACGCAACTGGTTGCGGCAGAGCTTGAGCTTGCGATAAAAACCGCGTGAACGGCCCGTCAGCAGGCAGCGATTGCGGATGCGCGTCTTGGATGAATTGCGCGGCATCTGCGCCAGCTTGATCGTCGCCTGCATGCGCTCGGGCGCACCGGTTTTCTCGTTGCCGATGATCGCCTTCAGCTTGGCGCGGCGCGTAGCCTTCTGCGCCACCAGCTTACGGCGGTGATTGTTTTTGTTGATCGAGCTTTGCTTTGCCATCAGGGTCTCCAAGAACACGAGCTTTCGGAACGCCCTGTTGAGCGTCCGAGTTCTGGTTCTTTACGTGCGGAACGGGAAATTGAAGTTCTTCAGAAGCTCACGCGCTTCGTCGTCGTTCTTGGCGGTAGTGCAAACCACCACGTCCATGCCCCAGATCTCGTCGACATTGTCGTAGTCGATTTCCGGGAACACGATGTGCTCTCTGAGACCAGTGGCGTAGTTGCCCCGGCCGTCGAAGCTCTTTGGGTTGAGGCCTCGGAAGTCCTTCACGCGCGGGAGTGCGATCGTGACGAACCGATCCAGGAATTCGTACATGCGATCGCCGCGCAGCGTGACTTTGGCGCCGATCGCCATCCCATCACGCAATTTGTATGTCGCAATGGACTTGCGGGCCCGTGTCACGACTGGCTTTTGACCAGCGATCATGGCCAAATCGCGCGCCGCGTTGTCAACTTTCTTACGATCGTTGACCGCTTCGCCGATACCCATGTTGAGCACGATCTTCTCAAGCCGCGGAATCTGCATTCCGTTTTTGTAGCCGAACTTCTTCGACATCGCCTCGCGCACGGTCTGCTCATAGAGCGCCTTCATGCGTGGCTTGTAGTCCTTGGGGCGCGGCTTGGCCGCAACCTTGGCCACATCACCCTTCGGTGCAGCCTTGGCGCCCTTCACCTTGTCGCCACCCTTGCCGGCAGGCGCAGCACCCTTGGCCGCACCGCTCTTGGCCGACGCGGACTTGGCTTTCTTTTCGTCTGCCATGGCTTACTTCTTCTCCGGAATCACTTCGCCCGAACGGCGGGCCACGCGGACCTTGCTGCCGTCTTCAAGGGTCTTGAAGCCAATGCGCGTCGGCTTGCCGTCCTTGGGATCCTCGAGCGCGATGTTCGAGAGATTGATCGGCCCCTCTTTCGAGATGATGCCACCCTGCTCGGTCTGCGTCTGGCGCTGGTGCTTGCGAACCATGTTGACGCCGCGGACGAACGCACGGTTCTCCTTCGGCACGACACGGATGACTTCTCCCTGCTTACCCTTGTCACGGCCCGTCAGCACGATAACGCGGTCGCCCTTCTTGATTTTGGCGGCGCTCATTACAGAACCTCCGGAGCCAGCGAGACGATTTTCATGTGGCTGCGCGAGCGCAATTCGCGCGTCACCGGCCCGAAAATACGTGTGCCGATCGGTTCGCCCTGCGCATTGATCAACACGGCAGCATTGCGATCGAAACGGATCAACGAACCGTCTGGCCGGCGCACGCCCTTGGCAGTACGGACGACAACCGCCTTCATGACCTGGCCCTTCTTCACCTTGCCGCGCGGGATAGCATCGCGGATCGAAACGACGATCGTGTCGCCGACTGTCGCATACCGTCTCTTCGACCCACCGAGAACCTTGATGCATTGCACGCGCTTTGCACCGGAGTTGTCGGCCACGTCGAGAGTGGTCTCCATCTGGATCATTGGACCATTCCTTGTCTCGGAACCTGAGCGAACCGGTTTCCCCGTGTCCGCCGTCGCGTTCCGCTTCTCGTCGCCACGTATCTGCTGTCTGCGTATTCAGTCCGGCACGCCCCCGGCTTCGATCCCGCTTACGAAACCAATGCGAAGCATGCCCATCTCAACCGCGTTAAACCTTGCTCTCTTCGAGCACGACCCAACGCTTCAATTTCGAGATCGGCGCCGTCTCCTGGATACGGACGACGTCGCCAACTTTGTGCCCTTTCTCGTCATGGGCATGATACTTTTTCGTGCTGCGCACCGTCTTCTTGAACAGCGGATGCGTATAGCGACGCTCGACCTTGACCACCACGGTTTTGGTGTTCTTGTCTGAAACAACGGTGCCCTGCAGGATGCGCTTTGGCATGGGTGTGGTCCTCTTAAGCCTTCGCGCCAGTGCGCTTGCCATGCGCGATCGTCATCAGACGCGCGATATCGCGACGCACGACGCGCACGCGGGCGGTGTTCTCGAGCTGGCCCGACGCGCGCTGGAAGCGCATGTTGAACTGCTCTTTCTTGAGCTTTACGAGCTGATCGTCGAGCTGGTCGATCGTCATATCGCGGAATTCTGCGGCCTTCATTTTACGTGCACACCGTCAGGCATGCTCCCTTGGCTTTAAGCTTGGCGAACGACGACACGGGTCTTGATCGGCAGTTTTGCGGCGCCGAGCGCGAGCGCCTCGCGCGCTGTCTGATCATTCACTCCGTCGAGTTCGAACATGATGCGACCCGGCTTCACGCGCGCAATCCACAACTCGATGCCGCCCTTGCCCGAGCCCATGCGAACTTCAGCCGGCTTTTTCGTCACCGGCACATCCGGGAAAATGCGGATCCACACCCGGCCAGCACGCTTCATGTGACGCGTGATTGCTCGACGCGCCGCTTCGATCTGGCGCGCCGTCAAGCGCTCCGGTTCGACGGCTTTGAGACCGTGGCTGCCGAAGTTCAATGTCGTGCCGCCCTTGGCAACGCCATGGATGCGGCCCTTGAAGGCCTTGCGGAACTTGGTGCGTTTCGGTTGCAGCATGGTTCTTACCTTGAGCGTCCCTGGTGCGGCCACACAAATGGCGGCCCGCACCCGAATTGTTAGTCAGCGTCCCTTAGGCGCGATCACCGGAACGATCGCCGCGATCACGACGCGGACGATCTGAGCGATCACCGCGATCGTCACGACGGCCACCGCCGCCTTCTTGATTTTCGAGCGACTTGCGCTCCGATGCCATCGGATCGTGCTCGATGATCTCGCCCTTGAAGATCCAGACCTTGATCCCGATGATGCCGTACGCCGTTTCCGCCTTGCCGTAGCCGAAGTCGATGTCGGCGCGCAGCGTGTGCAACGGCACGCGACCTTCGCGATACCACTCCAGACGCGCAATTTCCGCGCCACCCAGACGACCCGACACGTTGATACGAATGCCGAGCGCACCCAGCCGAAGCGCCGACTGCACTGCCCGCTTCATCGCCCGACGGAACGCTACGCGACGCTCGAGCTGCTGCGCAATCCCTTCCGCCACCAGCGTGGCGTCGATTTCAGGCTTGCGCACTTCGAGGATGTTGAGATGCACTTCCGATGCCGTCAGCTTCGCAATTTCGCCGCGCAGCTTCTCGATATCCGAGCCCTTCTTGCCGATCAGCACGCCCGGGCGCGCCGTATGGACAGTCACCCGGCACTTACGATGCGGCCGCTCGATGACGACTTTGCTGATGCCAGCCGCGCGTTGCTGCTTCTTAACGTGGTCACGAATGGCCATGTCTTCATGCAGCAGCTTGCCGTATTCGCCGCTCTTGGCGAACCAACGGCTGTCCCACGTGCGGTTGATGCCGAGCCGGAGACCGACTGGGTTGACTTTGTGACCCATTACTTCTGCTCCTCAGCTTCGACCGCTGCAGGTTTTTCCTTGACGATCACCGTCAGCATCGAAAACGGCTTCACGATGCTGCCGGAACGGCCGCGGCCGCGCGCATGGAAGCGCTTCATGACAAGTTGCTTGCCCACGAATGCTTCCGACACGACGAGGTCGTCCGGGTCGAGATTGTGATTGTTCTCGGCGTTAGCGACGGCCGACTGGACGCACTTCTTGACGTCTTCAGCGATGCGCTTGCGCGAGAACTCGAGTTCGGCGATGGCCGTACCAACTTTCTTGCCGCGGATCATCTGCGCGACGAGGTTGAGTTTCTGCGGGCTGACGCGGAGGCTCGAGAGCACCGCCTTCGCCTCATTGTCGGCTTCGCGCCGCGGACGTTTGGGCTTGCCCATGTTACTTGCCCTTCACAGATTTCTTGTCACCACCGTGACCTTGGAACGTACGCGTGGGCGCAAACTCACCGAGCTTGTGGCCGATCATATCTTCAGAGATGTTCACCGGCACATGCTTGTGGCCGTTGTGGACCCCGAAGATGAGACCAACGAACTGTGGCAGCACTGTCGAGCGCCGGCTCCAGGTCTTGATGACTTCACTACGGCCGCCCGCACGAACCTTCTCTGCTTTCTTGAGCAGATAGCCGTCAACGAACGGGCCTTTCCAGACTGAGCGAGACATGTGTGCTCCTTAACCCCGGGGGGCCTTAACCTTTTGTCGCGTGACGGCTGCGAACGATAAAGCGGTCCGTCGTCTTGTTCTTACGTGTCTTGTAGCCCTTGGTCGGCTTGCCCCACGGCGTCGCCCAGTGTTTGCCACCCTTGGTGCGGCCACCGTTCGGATGGTCGACCGGGTTCATGGCGATCGAGCGAACGGTCGGGCGAGTTCCCTTCCAGCGCGTACGGCCCGCTTTGGCGGTCACTTCGTTGACGTGATCGGGGTTCGAAACAGCGCCGATCGAAGCCATGCATTCGGCCCGAACGCGGCGCGTCTCGCCGGAGTTGAGGCGAATGATGGCCCAACCCGAGTCGCGGCCAACCAACTGAGCGTAGGCACCGGCGGAGCGGCCCATTTTGCCACCGCCGCCTGGCTTCAACTCGATGTTATGCACGATCGTACCGATCGGCATCGATGCGAGTTGCATCGCGTTGCCCGGCTTGACGTCAGCCTTGACGCCAGAAATCACCTGGTCGCCAACGGCGAGGCGCTGCGGTGCGAGAATGTAGGACTGATGTCCGTCCGTATACTTGATGAGCGCAATGAACGCCGTACGGTTGGGATCGTACTCCAGTCGTTCCACAGTCGCCGGCATATCGTGTTTGCGGCGGCGGAAATCGATCAGCCGGTACGTCTGCTTGTGCCCACCGCCGATGTGACGCGTGGTGATCCGCCCGTAGTTGTTGCGGCCGCCAGTCTTGGATTTGCCTTCCGTCAACATCTTGACGGGCGCACCCTTCCAGAGCCCGCTGCGGTCCACTTGGACCAGCTGGCGCAGGCTCGGCGTGCTCGGGCGGTAGGTTTTCAATGCCATAACGCGTCTATCCCAATTCCCTGGCCTGGATGACAGGCCGTGAAGTCTGGCCTCAGAGGCCCGTGGTCACGTCGATAGAATGCCCGCCTTCGAGCGTCACGATGGCCTTCTTGGTGTCGCTCTGGATTGCGCGGATACCGCGGAACGCCTTGAGCTTACCCTTACGGACGATCGTGTTGACCGACTTCACCTTGACCTTGAACAACGCTTCAACGGCCGCCTTGATCTGCGGCTTAGTTGCGCCGGGCGCAACCTTGAAGACGACCTGGTTGTGCTCGCTGAGAAGCGTCGTCTTCTCAGTGATCACCGGCGCGACGATGATGTCGTAGTGTGATGGTTTAGCCATGGGTGTGCGCCTCACTTGAACCGGGCTTCGAGGGCGGCCACGGCGGCCTTCGTCAGCACGAGTTTTTCGCGCCGAAGAATATCATAGACGTTGATGCCCTGGATCGGCAGAACGTCGATGTGCGGAATGTTGCGTGCCGCGCGGCGGAACTCGTCTTGGATGACAGCCCCATCGATGAACAGAGCGCTCTTCAGGCCCATCTTCTGGAAGCGTGTCTTAAGAGCAGCTGTTTTGCCATCGGCTGAATGAGCCTGATCGAGCACGATGATCTCGCCGGCTTTTGCCTTGGCAGAAAGGGCATGCTTGAGCGCCAGCGCGCGAACCTTCTTTGGCAGGCCAATCGCGTGATCGCGCGGCTTGGGGCCGAACGCCTTGCCGCCGCCGCGCCACTGCGGCACCGACTTGTCACCATGACGGGCGCCACCGGTGCCCTTCTGCTTGTACATCTTCTTGCCGGTGACGTTGATCTCCGACCGATCCTTTGTCGCGTGCGTGCCTGCACGGCGCTTCAGCTGCTGATAGCGCACCATGCGGTGAATGAGATCCTGGCGCGGCTCGAGGCCGAAGATCGCATCGCTCAGGTCAATATCACCGGCGGTACCGGCATCGAGGGTGGTGACGGTGGCCTTCATGACGCGTTCTCCGAATTGACGGCGGCAACGCCCTTGCGGAACGCACCGGGTTTCGGAGCATCTTTGGGAAGCGGCAGCTTGACCGCGTCGCGGACGAACACCCAACCACCCTTGGATCCGGGCACAGCGCCCCGCACGAGAACCAACCCCTTGTCGACGTCGGTCTTGACCACTTCAAGGTTCAGCGTAGTAACACGCTCGCCGCCCATCTGGCCGGCCATCTTCTTGCCCTTGAACACCTTGCCGGGATCCTGGCGCTGACCAGTAGAACCGAGCGCACGGTGGGTAACAGACACACCGTGGGTGGCCCGCATACCGCCGAAATTCCAACGCTTCATCGCGCCCTGGAACCCCTTGCCCTGGTTAGTCCCCGTGACATCGACATGCTGGCCCTTGACGAAGTGATCAGCGGTGATCTCCGCGCCGACCTCGATGAGGTTGTCCGCAGACACGCGGAACTCCGCAAGCGTCCTCTTCGGCTCAACCTTCGCGATGGCGAAGTTCTGCCGTTCGGCCTTCGTCACACGGCTCGGCTTACGCGTACCCGCGCCAAGTTGCAGCGCCGTGTAGCCGTTCTTGTCTTCAGTTTTGTGCGCGATGACCTGGACATTCTCCATCTTAAGCACGGTCACAGGGATATGTTCCCCTGCGTCCGTGAAGATGCGGGTCATGCCCACCTTCTGCGCAATCACTCCGGAACGCATCTCCGGCATTCCTTTCCTGCTAACGGGATCTTGACCCAATTTCACGTGGGCAGAGGATCCGATAAATCTTAGAGCTTGATCTCGACATCAACGCCCGCGGCAAGGTCGAGCTTCATGAGTGCATCGACCGTTTGTGGCGTCGGGTCGACGATCTCCAGCATCCGCTTGTGCGTCCGTATCTCGAACTGTTCGCGGCTCTTTTTGTCGATGTGTGGCGAGCGGTTGACGCAGAACTTCTCGATACGTGTCGGCAACGGAATAGGCCCGCGAACCTCAGCGCCGGTGCGCTTCGCCGTGTTGACGATCTCACGCGTCGAACTATCGAGCACGCGGTGATCGAACGCCTTGAGGCGGATTCGGATGTTCTGAGTCATTGAGGTTCGGAACCTTTCAGTCCAGCGACGGGCGGCAGGCAACGGGGTCGGACCCTTAGGTCAGACCCCCAGACCCAACTCACTCCGTAATGCTTGCCACGACGCCGGCGCCCACCGTGCGGCCACCTTCGCGGATGGCGAAGCGCAGCTTTTCTTCCATGGCGATCGGCGTGATCAGTTCCACGTCAACCGTCACGTTGTCGCCCGGCATCACCATTTCCGTGCCTTCAGG
>JANYHP010000465.1 GCA_025359005.1 Hyphomicrobiaceae bacterium
CCTGATCGCCAACGAGCCAAAGCTCCCCATCTTCGTCGATGAGGCGGCGCCCATCCGCGAACGACAGCGCACCCCGTTGCTCGGAAATCTTCATAATCACGCCCCGAACGCAACACTGCTCAAGAAAATCGGCATTGCTGAATAGTGACCAATGTCGGTGCCGCGGTCAATCCGACGCACAGGCCTCGCTGCGCTATTCGGTAACCCGAGCAGGGCCGAGCACATCTGCGTTGACCACGTTTGCCTCATGTATCCGGCCGTCGAGTACAGAGAGCACATTTTCAACGGCCGCGACCGACATACGCTCCACAGCCTCCGCCGTCACGCCCGCCATGTGGGCCTGGAATACGACATTGGGCAGCGCGAACAAGGGGTGATCGGTCGGCGGGGGCTCATGCATCAACACATCCAGGCCAGCGCCGGCCAGCCGCTTAGTGATGAGCGCGTTATAGAGTGCAGCCTCGTCAACGAGGCCTCCACGTGCGGTGTTGATCAACACCGCCGACGCCTTCACGAGGCGAAGGCGGCGTTCATCGATTAATCCCAACGTCTCGGGTGTCCGCGGGCAATGGAGCGTCACCACATCGGCTCGCGGAAGTGCCTCATCGAGGTGTGCGACAGCGGTCGCGCCAAGCGCCTCAATTGTGGCGGCGGGCACGTAGGGATCGAAGACGAGGACATCCATTTCCATGGCGACCGCTCGTCTGACCACGCGCGAGCCGATGCGGCCGCAGCCGATGACCAACATCGTTTTGCCGAAGATGTCGTGCGGCATGGCAGTCATCCGATCCTGCCAACGCCCCTCGCGCACCAGCCGGTCCTGGTCGTTCGAACGCTTGATCAGCTGGAACAGCATGTGAAAGGCCTGCTCGGCCACCGACGGTGAATTCGCCGTACCGACAGTCATGAGTGGGATACGGCGGGGCGAAAGCGCCGGGATGTCGATCAAGTCGTAACCGACCCCGACGCGAGCGACGACCTGCAAAGCCGGCGTCGCCTCGAGTTCGGGAGTGCTGATGATCTGACCCCCAAGCACGACCGCGGCGATTGTGGGATCGGCGGCCAGCAGGCTCTGGAAATCAGCCCGCGTGATGAACGACGAGAAGGGAATTTCCTTCACGTCCGGGCGCGCAGCCAAGAGGGCACGGCCGGCCTTTCCGAGTGTATCGATGAATGCAATGCCCTTGCTGTTCTGCTTCATTGTGCCATGCCCCGCTTCTGTCGCCAGCCCGCGCGCCACAGTGCCATTCCCCGTGGACGCAACGGCGCGATCTGTCAGCGCTACGATAGGCAGTACCGGCTGGCTTGCAAATAGGAGAGAGTGGCGGCAAAGCTCACTCAGGATGCAAGGCTGGGTCGCAAATGAAGGTGGCCTGACGAACGTGCCCCGAGCAACCATCGAGCGAAACGAGGACTCCTCCATGTCGACACCTGCGACGCCTCCAGGGTTTTCTACGCTGGCCATCCACGCCGGCGCGTCACCCGATCCCACAACCGGTGCACGGGTGACGCCTATCTATCAGACGGCGTCGTACGTGTTTAATTCCGTCGACCACGCCGCGTCGTTGTTTGGCTTGGAAGCGTTCGGCAACATTTATACGCGCATCGGCGGCCCGACCCAGTCGGTGCTGGAAGGCCGTGTGGCTGCGCTGGAAGGCGGAACGGCGGCGCTTGCCGTCGCCTCCGGTCATGCGGCGCAGATGATCGTGTTCTACACGCTCTTGGAGGCGGGCGACGAGTTTGTGGCCGCACGGCAGCTCTACGGCGGCTCGGTCAACCAGTTCAACCACGCGTTCAAGAAGTTCGGCTGGGCTGTCGCGTGGGCCGACGGCACCGATCCCGATAGCTTCGAGCGCGCCATCACGCCAAAGACGCGCGCGCTCTATTGCGAGAGCATCGCCAATCCGGGCGGCGTCGTGGTGGATATCGCCGCGATTTCCAAGATCGCCAAGAAACACGGGCTGCCGCTGATCGTCGACAACACGCTGGCCTCGCCTTACCTGTGCCGCCCCAAGGAGCACGGCGCCGACATCATCGTCCACTCGCTGACCAAGTTTCTCGGCGGCCACGGCAATTCCATCGGCGGCATCATCGTTGATTGCGGCACCTTCGACTGGCTGAAAGCAAAGCACAAATACGCGACACTCGTGGAGCCGAACGCCAGCTACAACGGCATGAAGTTGGCGGAAACGTTCGGCAACTTCGCCTTCGCGATCGCCTGCCGGGTGATGGGGCTGCGCGACCTTGGGCCGGCCATCGCCCCGCTGAACGCGTTCCTCATTCTGACGGGCATCGAAACGCTGCCGCTGCGTATGGAGCGCCACTGCGCGAACGCACTGGCCGTCGCGACGCATCTGGCCAAGCACCCGAAGGTTGCCTGGGTGAATTACGCGGGCCTGCCGACGGCGAAGGATCACGCGATCCAGCAGCGCATTGCCCCCAAAGGGGCGGGCGCGGTATTCACGTTCGGGCTCAAGGGCGGCTACGAGGCAGGCGTGGGATTGGTGTCGAAGGTCAAACTTTTCTCACACCTCGCCAACATCGGCGACACACGCTCCCTTATCATCCATCCAGCCTCAACCACCCATCGGCAGTTGACCGATGCGCAGCGTGTCGCCGCCGGCGCCGGGCCGGATGTGGTGCGCCTGTCGATCGGCCTCGAGGACGTGGCCGACATCATCGCCGACCTGGAGCAGGGCATGTGAGACTGCCGCCCGAGCATTCTGATCGTCCGATGGCTGCATAGCGCAGAACAGCTGAGGAAGCCTATGAGCCAATCACTTGAACTCGGGCTTGATACGTTCGGCGATGTGACCGCGGACACGGACGGGCGCTTGCTGTCGCAGGCGCAGGTCATCCGCAATCTGGTCGAAGAAGCTGTGCTGGCCGACAGCCTGGGCGTGGACTTCATCGGCGTCGGCGAGCATCACCGCGACGACTTCGCGGTTTCGGCACCCGATGTCGTGCTTGCAGCCATTGCAGGGCGAACCCACCGCATCCGGCTCGGCTCGGCCGTTACCGTATTGAGTTCAGACGACCCGGTGCGGGTTTTCCAGCGCTTTGCGACGCTGGATGCGGTCTCGCGAGGGCGCGCAGAAGTTATCCTTGGACGGGGCTCATTCACGGAGTCGTTCCCGCTGTTTGGCTATCAGCTCGAAGACTACGAGGCGCTGTTTGCGGAGAAATTGCAGATCTTCGCCGAACTGCTGAAGCAAGCACCGGTGACGTGGCAGGGAGAAACGCGGGCGCCGCTCGTCAATCAGCGTGCGTACCCGAGCATCGAGAGCCCGCCGCTCAAGACCTGGATCGGCGTCGGTGGCACACCCGAATCGATCGTGCGCGCGGCGAGCTACGGGTTGCCGCTCATGCTGGCCATCATCGGCGGGGCACCGGCGCGCTTCAAAGGCCACGCCGACCTCTATCGACGGTCGCTGCAGCAGTTCGGCAAGACCGATCAACCGATCGGCGTGCACTCACCGGGCTATATCGCCGCGACGGATGCGCAGGCCCGCGACGAGTTCTGGCCGGACTACAAACGCATGCGCGACCGCATCGGCGGTGAACGCGGCTGGGGGCCTATGAGTCGCGCCGAGTACGACCAGGAGATCGAGCGCGGTTCGCTCTATGTGGGCTCGCCAGACACGGTAGCGGCAAAGATTGCGGCGACCGTTGCCGCGCTTGGCGTAACGCGCTTCGATCTCAAATACAGCGCGGGCACGCTATCGCACGACAAAATCATGCGGTGCATCGAGCACTACGGCCGTACGACGATTCCCCGCGTACGGGACTTGCTTGGACGGCACTCGCACGACAAGTAGCCGAGCGGCAAGTGAACGTGCGCCGCCATACTCGGCCCAAAGTGCCTCGGCACAGCCGACGGACAGCACCACCCAGCCCTCATCGAGCCCTCAACGGTGTCCGCCTGACGCGCTTCTATCAGGAATTTTTATGAGACGCCGGACCGCGTCACTCCATATCCTGGTCCGCGCTGCCGGACGACTTGCGGAGAGCCGCAACGATGACCGCCAGATCGTCAAGAAACTGATCGCGCTGCTTGGCCGGCAGGGCATCGAGAATGCGATCGTCGACGCGACGGGCAACCGGATCGGCCAGCTTGAGATGACGCTTGCCCTCTTCCGTCAGCTTGACAGCATAGGCGCGAGCGTCCTCTTTCGTCCGCCGACGCTGCAGCAATCCCTTCTTCAGCATGCGCCGGACGATATCGGCAAGCGTGCTGCGGTCGACGCCGGTCCGCTCGACGAGGCCGGTCTGGCTGATGCCCTCGTTCTGGGAAACCGTCAGCAGAACAGCATATTGGCGCGGCGTCAGATCGCTGCCCCCGATCTCGGCATGAAAAACATCTCCGGCGCATTGGCTCGCGCGGTGAAGCATATGCAGAGGTGACCGTATCAAACGGTCCGACTTTTCCTCACGTGCCATCGAACATCCATGAAAGTGTTGGTGTGGGGGGCATAGCGTATCGAGCGCACGATCGCCGCTGGCGCGGTCAACCATCTCGTCACGGGTGGAACGCACCAATTACACGCGCCTCAGACGAAACTTTAGCTACGAATTAGACCATACGAGAAACTGTTATTTCGTCCAACGAAAAATGCTGATGATTTGCGTGAAGAGTGAAAATTGTCTTTTGCGTTCGTTCCACAGCTGATCAGACCCATACAGTGAGCTGAGGCCGCGCCCGCAATCAGCTGGGCAAACGTGACTTCGGCGGCTGCAGGCGGCACAGTGACGACCGGTTTTATCGCCGCGGTTGCCGGTGAGTGTCAGGTACCCGGCGCTGTCGTGTGACGCCGCAAAAGCGGGACTTGCAGGGCTGAGAAAATCAGCGAGAGCACGAACAGGCCGGGGAACTTGAAGTTGACCCAGATATACTCAGTGTCTGGAGTGTTCCAGGTCCGCCAGACAAACTCGTTCAGCCCGGCAAGAACGACGAAGTACCCAATCCAGCGATAGGTAAAAAGCCGCCAGCCTTCAGCGGTCAAATGTAGCGCCTCGCCGAGCAGCGTCTTGAGCAGGTTGCGACCCGTTGCAAGCCCATAGGTGAGCGCGCCTGCGAACATCAGATTGACGATCGTCGGCTTCATTTTGATGAAACGAGGATCCTGCATGCCGAGCGTCAGCCCGCCAAAGACAGTGACGAGAACCGCGGTGACGATCAGCATCGGACTGACTTTGCCGAGCAGAAGCTTGGCCGCAACCACCGAGGCGAGCGTGGCTGCGATCAACACTGCAGTCGCGGGCAACAGCCCAATGAAGCGATAGGCGATGAAGAACACGGCAAGTGGCGCTAGATCGATGAGGAGTTTGAGGCCGGCATTCTCGGGTGTGACTGTGACTTCAGAGACGCTTTCATCGGCCGGGACAGCATTCGCTGCACCGGTCCCGTCGGGGGGCGACGCTTTCGTTTCATGTCCGGAGGGGGCTACAGCCATCTCAAGCGGTCCGCTCACCGGGGGGGCGAACCACGGCCGGGGTCGGCAGGCGATAGGGCTTCATGGCGCGTACCTGCCATACGAAAAAGAGGCCCGTCAGCGGCATGACGATAAACAGCTTGAAAATCATCCAGATATCGAGGCCCGACAGGATCGGCTTTTTCAACAACCACATCCACTCATTGGGACACGGGATCGCTGCTTGGGCAAAGCCCAGCCGAACAGCTTCGTTAGCGATGGCGGTTATGAGGAAGAAGAACGCAGCGTTGCGGGTGAGCGAGGCCCAGCCCTGCTGTGTGTAGTGGAACGTCTTGCCGAAGACGAATTCAAAGAAATAGCGCTTGCGCCACAGGCCGTAGGCCAGAACCGCTGCGATAAGCGCGTTGAACAGCGTGACCTTGATCTGCACCCAGGTCGGATCGCCGGTGTACAGCGTCAGCGTGCCGAAGATGATCGTCACGAAGCCGGCGATGAACGGCATGATCGGCGGCCGGCTCAGCACGACGAGCGAGGCGACCAGCGCCAGCACCGTGGCGCCGATCAGCGACCAGACGCCGGCCTCGACGCCGTAAATGAAATTGACGATGAACATCACGAAGATCGGACCGATCTCACTGGCGATATTCAACGTCTGCTCCGCGTTGAACGGAAAGAAGCTGCGGCGTGCGTTACGTGTGTCAGGTGCCATTGTTCAGCGTCTCTGGCTGGCCGGCGTCGCCGCCGTTCCAGCATCTCCCCTCACGACAGTGCGCTTGGTTTTCCCATGCGGCACCATGCTCGAACCCAGTTAAACTTCCCGTAACTGCTGCCGATCGAATGCCTGCCCGCGATCCGCGACCCCTGTGCCTTGTATATGAGAAGCACCCCTCAGAGCACAACGCCGTACTTCTCCCCTGCCGCATACGACCTTTGAGCGTAGGCGCCACCTGCACGCACCTAAATCTCGGCAATGGCGCGCGCGAACTCACCCGGCTCAAACGATTGGAGGTCCTCGACGCGCTCACCGATTCCTATTGCCACGACTGGTAGTCCGAACTTGGCCGAAATTGCGACCAGAATACCACCGCGCGCCGTGCCGTCGAGCTTGGTCATGACGAGGCCGGTGACGCCGGCCACCTGCCGGAAGACCTCGACCTGGGTCACGGCGTTCTGTCCGGTGGTGGCGTCGAGAACGAGTAAAACCTGATGTGGCGCTGAGGGATCGACCTTTTTTATGACCCGGACGACCTTTTCGAGCTCTTCCATCAGGCCCTTTTTGTTCTGCAACCGCCCGGCGGTATCGACGAGCAGCACGTCAACGCCCGCGCGCTTTGCCTCCGTCATGGCGTCGAAGGCGAGGCCTGCGGCATCTGCGCCCACCTGGCCGGAAACGACGGGCGCGCCGGTCCGCTCGCCCCAGACTTTCAACTGCTCGATGGCGGCGGCACGGAACGTATCGCCGGCCGCCAGCATCACCGACTTGCCCTCGGCGTGAAAGCGCGCGGCGAGCTTGCCGATGGTGGTTGTCTTGCCGGTGCCGTTGACGCCGACGAACAGGATCACTTCCGGCTTGTGAGTGCCATCCACCACCAGCGGGCGCGCGACGGGGGTGAGGACGCGCTCCACCTCGTCGGCGAGCACTTGCCGCACTTCCTCGGGCGCGATGGTCTTGTCGTAACGGGTCTTGCGTAGGGTTGCGGTGATGCGTTCGGTGGTCTCGATGCCGAGGTCGGCCTGCAGCAACAGATCTTCGAGTTCCTCCAGCGTATCGCCATCGAGCTTGCGCTTGGTGAAGACGCTGGTGATGCCGTCGGAGAGCTTGGCGCTGGTCTTGGCAAGGCCCGTCTTGAGGCGCTGGAACCAGCCGGTTTTGGCTGGTTCGACGACGGGTGCGCCATCGGCGAGGGCTGGTATTGCTGTGACGACGACGGGTTCGACGTGCGACGGCGACGCAACCGTAACGTCGTCGGGCTCGGTGACAGGCTGGGCGGCGTCATCGTCGGCGATCGTGCCCTGGTCCGGCGTCGGCATGTCGACAGGCAGCGGATCGGTCTTGCGGCCGAACAGACGCCCGAACACTCCGCGCTTTTTTTCCGGCTGCTCGCTCACCCGATAACCTCACCCAGAAGGCGCGTGGCGTTTGCGCCTGTCAGCTTTACCCTCTGCATATGGCCCGGCAACGGCGCATCAAGTACCACCTCGGCAAACCCCGGCGTGCGCCCGATGCCGTCACGCTCGACCAGCACGTCCGCCACGCCGCCGACCTGACGCGTCAGGCTATCGGCCAGGGCACTCCGCCCTTTTTGCCGGAGCCGCTCCGCCCGTGACTTGATCTCGACGTGGGGCACTTGCGGCATGCGCGCTGCCGGTGTCCCCGACCGTGGCGAGAACGGGAAGACATGCAGATAAGTGAGCCCGCACGCATCCACAATGCCCAAGGATTGGCGAAACATGTCTTCAGTCTCGGTGGGAAAACCGACGATGAGGTCGGCGCCGAACTGAATATCAGGACGCAGGTCTCGCACGGTTTCGGTGAACCGGATCGCATCGGCACGCAGGTGCCGCCGCTTCATGCGCTTTAGGATGAGGTCGTCGCCGGCCTGCAACGAGAGATGCAGGTGCGGCATGAGGCGCGGCTCTTCGGCGAGCAAAGACAGCAGATCGGCATCGACCTCTGTCTGGTCGATGGACGACAGGCGCAGACGCGCAAGGCGCGGCACGTGCTTCAGGATCTGCCGGACGAGGCGGCCCAAAGTCGGCGTGCCGGGCAGATCGGGGCCGTACGAGGTGATGTCGACGCCGGTCAGCAC
>JANYHP010000469.1 GCA_025359005.1 Hyphomicrobiaceae bacterium
CCGCCCCTTCGGCCCGTGCGTCCGCGCCGCCAAAAGTCACAGGCCCCTTCATCCACGACAATCTCAGCGTCTACTTTATCCATGGCGCAAGCGTCGCCGGTGCAGTCCCGCTGACCCTTTCCGAAGCGCTCTCCAAGGGCGTCGTCCAAGTGCGCGAGACCGGCAGCGTCAACACGCTTGAAATCGAGAACGCCGGTGACTTCGACGTTTTCATCCAGGCCGGCGACATCGTGAAGGGCGGCCAGCAAGACCGTGTGTTGACCGTCAGCATGGTGCTGCCCGCCAAGTCGGGAAAGATCCCCATCGCCAGCTATTGCGTCGAGCAGGGCCGCTGGTCCAAACGCGGCGTCGAGGACGTGAAAACCTTTGCCAGCTCCGCTGATGCCCTGCCCTCGCGCGTGGCCAAACTCGCCATGAAGGCGCCCGCCAAGGCCCAACCTGTCGACGCCGGTGCCGCCGCTGGCCAACCCGGCCGGCGCACACTCGGCGCCGGGGCCCAGAACGACACCAGCACGCGTCAGGCTGAAATGTGGGCTGCCGTTTCCGAGGTGCAAACCAAATTGAGCAAGCGCGTCGGCGCCCCGGTCACCGGAGCGCAATCCGCCTCCAGCCTGCAACTGACGCTGGAGAACGAGCGCGTCAAGGCCACGCGTGAGGCCTTCATCAGCACGCTCAGCCCGAAAGGCGACGGCGACGACATCGTCGGCTACGTGTTCGCCATCGACGGCAAGATCAACAGCGCCGAGCAATATCCCTCCAACGGCCTGTTCCGCAAAATGTGGCCCAAGCTGTTGGCCGCCAGCGCCACCGAGGCCATCGGCGAAGCCCAGCGCCACGCGACCGCACCGGCCGCGTCCGCCCCTGCAGTGGCCGATGTCGCCGCCTTTATCATCGCCGCCGAAGCCGGCAAGTCCGAGGTCAAGGACCTCGGGGCACTCGCCCGCCAGGAACTGCGCGACGGCGACAAATCGCTCTATGTTGAAGCCCGCAAGGCCGACGGCACCTGGGTCCACCGCAGCTATCTGGCGAAATAAGCCGAACGAGCGGCTGCCTCGCGGCTGAACACCCCCGCGCCGCCTCACAGGACGGCGCGGGGACTTCGCTGTCTCGTGTCGCCTCGGCCCGTGACCTGCGCCACTGCCTTGCATGCCGCGATCTTGCGTTTTCGTTCGGGGCACCCGAGGATGCGGGCAACGCATCCTGTCCCGGCACAGACCTGAGAGAACCCTGACGATGGCCAAGTCCGCACGGCCCAAACCCACTGGCAAACCTGAACCCGCAACACCAGCCGCGACCGGCGGGCACAACCTCGCGCGCTTACACGACCTCTATCGCACGATGGTCCGCATCCGTGCCTTCGAGGAGGCCGCGCTGGATGCGCACAAGGCCGGCGACATCCCCGGCCCGCTGCACGTTTCCATCGGCCAGGAAGGCGTCGCGGCTGGTGTGTGCGTCAATCTCAGCCGCGAGGATCGCATCACCTCCAACCACCGCGGCCACGGCCACGCGCTTGCCAAGGGCGCAGGTGCGGACCGAATGTTTCTGGAGCTGTTTGGGCGCGAAGGGGGCTACTGCGGCGGCAAGGGTGGCTCCATGCATATCGCCGATTTCTCCGTCGGCATGCTCGGCGCCAACGGCGTTGTCTCCGGCGGCATCCCCATCGCGGTCGGCGCTGCGCAAGGGCTGAAATTGCTGCGATCCAAAGCCATCGCGGTTTGCTTCTTCGGCGATGGCGCCACCAACCGCGGGCCGTTCCTGGAAGGCTTGAACTGGGCTGCGTTGTACAACCTTCCTGTGCTGTTCGTCTGCGAGGATAACGGCGTCGCCGCCTTCACCGCCACCCAAACCGTCACCGCTGGACCCGGCGTCATGGCGCGCGCCGCCAGCCTCGGCGTGCCCGGCCTGAGCATCGACGGGAACGATGTGCTCGCCGTCGATGCGGCCACTGCCGACCTCTTGGCCGCCATCCGCGCAGGCGGCGGGCCACGCATTCTACACGCCAAGACCTACCGCTGGACGGGCCACACCTCCACCGATGCTGCCGCCTGGCGCGATCCGCAGGATGTGGCCGCCGGCAAGGCAAATTGCCCCATCGCCCGGCTGGCCGCCGTGCTCGCCGAACGCGGCGCCAAGGATCTCACCGCGATCGCCGCCGCCGCGACCACCGAAATGGCCTCCCACCGCGCTGCCGCCAAGGCCGCCCCCTGGCCGCAACCGTCCACCGCCTTCGATGACGTGCAGGATGTCGGCGCCGTGCGCTTCAGCTGAGATGTCTCCACGCGCCTTAAATGGCGGGTGGTCCGCAGGGACGCGTCCCTCCGGTCGGGTGCTGCTCCCCGCTTGGCGCACGCGCCCATGAACGCAGCGCCAGACTGACCATTTGAGAGTGACGTCATGACCAGCAAAATCACCGCCAAACCCGCAACCATCGAGACCACGCTCAACGAAGCGGGCCGCCTCGCAGCCTTGCAGGAAATGCGGCGTGACCCGCGCGTCTGGGTGCTGGGCGAAGACGTCGCGCGCGGCGGCCTTTGGGGCCAATACAAGGGCTTTCTCGAAGAGTTCGGCCCCGAGCGCGTTGTCTCCACGCCGATCTCGGAAAGCACCATCATGGGCGCTGGGCTCGGCGCGGCGCTGGTCGGCACGCGGCCGATCATCGAGATGCGCATCTTCGATTTCGTCATGTGCGCGATGGACGAACTGGTCAATCAGATCGCCAAGATCCGCTACATGTTCGGCGGTCAGGCGCGCCCCGCCGTCGTCGTGCGCATGCCGCACGGCATGTGGCGCAACTCGGCTGCCCAGCACAGCCAGATGCTGGAGAGCTGGTTCGTGCATCTGCCGGGCGTCATCGTCGTCGCGCCGAGTTCCGTCGAGGACGAAGCGGGCTTGCTCGTCTCTGCCATCCGCTCGGATGATCCCGTGCTGTTCTTCGACCCGAAGGATTTGTGGCCCGCCACCGGCACCATGACCGCCGGCGAAATCGCGCCGATCCCCTTTGGCCGCGCCCGCACGCTGCGCGAGGGCCGCGATCTGACCATCGTCACGTGGTCGGCCATCGTGCCCAAGGTCATCGAGGCGGGCGTCACACTGGCGCAATCCGGCGTCGACGCCGAAATTCTTGATCTGCGCACGCTATGGCCCTGGGACGAGGCCGCCGTGCTCGCCTCGGTCCGAAAAACCAAGCGCCTGCTCGTCGTGCACGAAGCTGTCGAAGTCGGCGGCTTCGGCGCCGAGATCGTCGCGCGCGTCATCGATCAGCTCGGCCCGGCCAACATCCTGGTCGCCAAGCGCCTCGGCGCCCCCCGCCTGCCCATCCCGTTCTCGCCCGCGCTGGAAAACCAGATCCGCGTGACGACGGACAAGATCGTCGCCGCCGCCAAGGCGGCGGTGATGGGGTGACTGGGGCGCGCCTCCCGCCACCACTCCCGGCGCAATCGCCCCGCAAAGATCGCGACGGATGGCCAAGCCGTCGCCCCCCGCTCAAGCGCTAGCGAAGCGACCTTGCCCGCCGCTGATGTCCGCCGCTGAGGGTGGCTCCGCCGAAGCCAAGTCGCAGCTCTCGTCGGCAGATGACCCAGAGCGACATATTCTTGCTACGTTCTTTTTGGTCAGCAGTGCCTCCTAAAGCAGGCATGTTAGGCAAAGTGAGTTCCAAACAATAGCACGACATAAAATCGTCACGTCGTTTTCGGCGTGGCGCAATTCAACATCCACTGAACGCCGAACCTGTCGGTCAATTTGCCGTAGTAGTCGCCCCACGGCTGAGTGCCGAGCGGCGTGGTGATGTTGCCGCCGTCGGCAAGCTTGGCGAACAGCTCGGTCGTTGTCGACTGGTCCTCCAGCATGATGATGTGGGCTGAGCCGCGCATCGGTTCTGCATCGTCGTTGTCGGAGGCATAAAAGCAGATGCCGGGTCCCTCAAATTTCGCATGCATAATCTTGCCGAGCATGACTGGGTTGTTAAGCGGCATGCCATTTTCGCCATGGCGCAACACATCGGTCGTGTGTCCAAGTCCACAAGCCGTGTAGAAGGCCAACGCCTGTTCGCAAGTAGACGTGAAGAAGAGATAGTTCGAGAGCTGCATAAGATAACCTCAATTCGTGGAAGTGCTTCCGTGACGAAGTGCTTTGGTGAGAGGCACCTACACGTTGGTAACGTAGGCATACGTCTGGAGACGCGGCCGGAGTGGTGACAGGCACTTGAACGGCGCGGCACGGCGGTGCGAAATCTGCTAAGGTCGTTCGGCGCCGTTCAGGTGCCTGTCACCGATCGCGCGGGCATACGGTATTTGGGTGACGAATTGAGCAAATTCCTTGCCGCCAAGGGCAATCGGACTCCCTCCAAATGCGGACGCAAAATTTTGCAGATGCAGGCTGTTTGCGACGGTCGGTATTGCCCCACCACGTCAGGCGCCGGTTGGCAGGTCGGGTTGGGTCAGCGGCGGCAATTCACTGCCCCTCACCGATCCACGCTCGCGTCTTGCACGAGGAATGCGCATAGCTGGCCGAAGTTCATCCCCATGTGCTCGGCCAGCTCCGGCACTAGCGAGGTCGGTGTCATGCCGGGTTGGGTGTTGGTTTCGAGATAGATCAATTCGCCCTTGGCCTCGTCCCAGCGGAAGTCGGAGCGCGAGGTGCCGCGGCATCCCAATGTCCGATGCGCGACTTCGGTGTGGCGCTGCACCGCACGGCGGACGCTCTCGGGGATCTGCGCCGGCAGAATATGTTTCGAGCCGCCCGGCGCGTATTTCGCCTCGTAGTCGTAGAACTGCAGATGATCCGCCGCCACGATGTCGATCACATCCGACACGCGGTCGCCGATCATGCAGCAGGTCAACTCCCGGCCGGCGATGAAGCGCTCGATCAGCAGATGACCATCCTTGGTCACCGGAATCTGCCGGATCGTCTCAGGCGGGCGATTGGCGCCCGCGTGCACGATCACTACGCCGATGCTCGACCCTTCCGCGATCGGCTTGGCCACATAGGGCGGCTCGAACGCGTGCGCGGCCAGCGCTTCGTCATGCGTCACCAGCTTGCCATCGGCCACCGGCACACCGGCCTTGGCAACGATGCGCCGCGTCTGTTCCTTGTTCATGGCCACCGACGACGCCATCACCCCCGAGTGCGTGTACGGCAACCCCAACACCTCGAGAATGCCCTGCACGCAGCCATCCTCGCCCCAGCGGCCATGCAGCGCGTTGAACACCACGTCCGGCTTGAGGTTGGCGAGCGTCGTCGCCAGCGATCGATCGGCGTCCACGCGGGTGACCTTGAAGCCCT
>JANYHP010000116.1 GCA_025359005.1 Hyphomicrobiaceae bacterium
TTGCCGCAAACGGGTACCAAACGTCAGATGCGCTGCACCAGATAGGTCTTGGCGTAGACGCGCGACAGGGGCAATGAGAAATCAATGCTGGCCAGTGTCAGAGCCCCGTCAGCAGCGATTGTCTCGGGGTCCGGCGGCCACGCGCCGTCCGCCTGCCGGCGCAGCAGCAGCGCTTCGATGCGGGTCGATTGCACGATCAGGATTTCTCGGACACTCGGGATCGTCGCATAGGCCCAGACGTTGTTCCAGGTATCCTTCTGGTTGCCCGGCGACATGATTTCGATGAGCAGGATGGGATCGGGCAGTTCGACCTGACCGGCAGTATCGGGCGTGCAGGTCACCCCAAGGTCAGGCACACGCATATTTTTTTTCGCACGGATGCGGGTTTTGACGGCCGGTTCGGTCAAGACGCTGCAGCGCACCCCTGGCGTGTCGAGGTGCCTATCGAGGAGGCCCGCAAGCGTCGCCTGAATTTTTGCGTGCGTCGTGCTGGCCGGCGACAGGGCGCGGACCTCGCCATCGACGAGCTGGTATTTGCCGCCCTCGCCATCGTCCCAGGCGATGAATTCATCGACCGTCATGGTCTCGATAGGCGGATTGTCCCGGCGGCGGGCGGATGGCATCAGGTGCGCCTCGGTCATACGGTAGACGGATACAATCGTAGCATGCCGCCAAACCGGAGGCGAGCATCACGCCGGCGGGATAAATCGCTGTTGGATGGCCTGGAAGGCCGGCAGCGCCTCCAAGCGCGCGGCGTGGGCGCCAAGCGCCGGCAGGTCCGCCATGTTGACCAGATCGGCATGCGCCTCGGCAATGAACCGCAACGCCACCGCCACGGCGATATCGGCGTGCCCAATCCGCTCGCCGAACCAGTACGCCGTCTGACGGGCACGGCGATCGGTTTCGAGCAGAGCAAGCGTGCCCGAGATCTGATCGTGGCAGCGCCGCACCCAGACGTCGGAGGCCTGCGTGTGCAGGCGCTTTTCGTAAAACAGGCTCACCGCTTTTTCGGCCAGCCCGGTGGCCAACGCTGCAACCTTGAGCGCCACGCGTCGCTCAGGCTCGGCGCGCGGGAACAGCGCCTGCCCCGCCGGCACCAGACTATCGAGATAATCGAGGATGCTGTGGCTCTCGATGAGTGTATCCCCATCGGGCAGAACCAATGTCGGCACGCGCGTCAACGGGTTGAATGGTCTTATTTTATCGGCATCGGTGAACGTCGACCAGGGCCGATGCTCAAACGGCTTGCCATACAGGGTCAACGCAATCCCGACCCGGCGCACAAACGGCGAATCGTATTGTCCGATAAGGATCATAGCACCCACCTTGTCTCGTGCGCCCGTGCCAAACGCGGCGACTGGATACCCCATCACCGCTGGCGCGCCACGGCCCACACGGCTGACTGCAACCGTGCGCGGAGCGCGCCGAACGGACGTGCCAAGTGGCCTGACAGTCTCCCGCACACCCAGAATGTCAAGCGCTCAACGCTCATGAACGCTGCCGCCAGACCGAAGCATGCCGCGAGCGACACGCCTGCGATCAGCATCGCAGAGACCGGCCCGAGCCACCCGCCCTGCTCCGCAACCACGATCAGCCAGGATGTCAACGAGACGACGATGGGAAACTGAACCAAGAACAGCGGAAAGGAAACCCGCCCCAGGAAGCGCGAGAGTGGTGTGCTCATCAGGCCTGTCACCGTCGGGCTTGCCGAGGCGGCGGATACGATGGCGACGGCTGCGACGCAATTGACCACCTCCTGATACGCGAGACTGATCGAACCGATCACGGAACAGGCCGCCGCGAAGGCGCAGCAGACCACCATCAGGGCGATTGCATCCCTGGTGCCTGTGTCGCTTGCCACCGATCCCAGCGCCCGGGAGAGCCACAGCGGCAGTGGCAGCCGGCCGCCGAGCGCACCAGCGAAAAAGCAGGCGAGGAACGGGTTTCTCAGCCCGATCAACAGTGTCGGCAGCAGCAGCCACGCCGGTCGTCGCTGCAGCACTGGCACCGCATAGAGCGCCGCGAGC
>JANYHP010000481.1 GCA_025359005.1 Hyphomicrobiaceae bacterium
GTCGTATAATATAGATTAAGTTAAATTTGCTATGTATCTCAACGTGTTAATGTTATTATATAAATGTGATTATGTTAAATCTTGCAGTTCATAATCTATGATAATGTCCTTTATCATAGATAATTGCAATTGATTTATGCGGTCCGATTCCCTTGCCTCCGACGCCCGCCTCACCGGAACTCGTACCGGTTCATTGCGCTTTGGTCTGTCTCATCTCGCCCAGACCTAGTCGATGGAAATGGCCGCGACATTGCCATCGTGGTGTGATGGACTGTGCGCACAACCGTTCACAACGAAGAGCAATCGGCAGGAAAAATGCGTCGCGCCACATGAAATATATCGTCACGCGATTCAAGAGTCTGAGCGTAGCTCTGAAGGAACTCGAACCGTTCGTTCGGAATGGCGCACACCTCCAGTCCGGCAAGCCATTCAAGCGGTTTGGAGGGTTGCGTTCGCGAGAACTACTGGCGAATTGGCTGCTCTGTGTCGCCGTCAATCAAAACCATCCCGATCGTCTGACTTTCAGTGGCACGAGCGATCCCATTGGGGGCGATGGCGTAATCTGTGATTTACTGACAGAGGAGACGTGGCCGACAGAACACGTGATGGTGCCATCCCTTCGAGGCAAGGAACCACTAGACGTCAGTGACCTCATCTTGGAGAAGATCAGCCTGAAGTGTAGCAAGGGCGGCGAGGCCTATGCGCGCGGCAAGACGCTTGTTGTTTTTCTCAATGTCGCTGGCGGACAATGGCTTCCGAACAGAGTTGCTAAGCAGCTTCCGCAGCCGATGCATTTCGCGGCGGTATGGGTGGTTGGACTACAGCGTGTTGAAAATGGGGGGTACGTCTACGCCGTGACGAGGCTCGATTTGCGCAACGGCCACGCACCGATATGGATCATCCGGATTGCAAAGGATTTTGACACTTGGACGGTTGAACCCATCCAGTGATCGTGAGGTCTCATCGCAAACTTATAGCACCCAGCAACACCGCCATGAAATCTCGCCGAGGATCAGCCGTAACGGTGCTGGTCAACGGGATCGCGATCGACCGAACAGCGCCACGCTGACCACTTTGCAGGCCGGCAAGATCGCGATTGAGAAATAGATGGCAGGCGCTCGGCTCGCTCGGCGGAAAGCACACGTACCAGACCGACATGTTGAAAAACGTCTCAAAATTCATGAAGGTGCGGTGTTCGTAGTCATCGATGATGATGGCGTTATCGTAGATGCGCTTGGCCTTCACATCGATCGCGATCGTGCCGATTGTTGGAATGCCCACCAGAAAGTCCGGCCGCTTGATCTCACCCTTCAAGCCTTTCGGCACGGTCAGGGGCGATTGCTCGACATACATGTACGGCAGAACGCAGCGATCCAACCAACTCATGAATTTCTGCTCGGCGGCATCGCCTTGCTGACGACGTTCGGATGGACTGAGACGTGCCATGACCTACAAACCTCAACCAATTTCCGTTGCGGGTGCGCGTCGTTTGCGGGGCTTGGCTGCTGGTCGCTTGCCTGCTTTGGTTGATTTCCGCTTTCCGGTTTCGGCGTTGGCGTCGGCCCACTGGAATAGATCGGCCTGCCGCGCGACGGAATCACGCTTCATCCACTCCTTGGAGCGTTCCTCGCGCAACAGCCACGACTTGACGAATTGCAACGGGCCGCCGGCCAACCGCAATTCCTGTCGATCAATGAAGTGCGATCGATATCCGGTTTCCGTGATGGGCAGTGCGGCGCGTTTGGGTTTGAGGCTCTCGATCTCGATGTGATCGCTGCCGGCGACAAGATAATCGCGCGTGTGACGGATGGTGATGGCGACGGTCTTGCCTGTCACGGGATGCGTCCAATCGAGCGTCCAAGTCGTGGGTTTGCAGCGGCGGGCCATCAACGCGCCTCCGGCTTTGCGACTTTGCCGCGTTCTGGATCAGCATCGGGTCGCGCTGGCTCCCCCGTCGCAACAGGCTCAGCCAATTTCGGTTGCAAGCCATCGAGGTAAGTGATGATCTGGCTCGCCAGCGACGCGGCGGTGAAGATCGCTTTCTTGTCGCCTTTCAAGATTTCGAG
>JANYHP010000491.1 GCA_025359005.1 Hyphomicrobiaceae bacterium
CCGATAGTCACGACGCAGTGATCGTGGCCACTGGACATCTCAGCAAGCCCGACGACGTGCCGATGCTGCGCGACGGCTTCAAGGGCGCGTATCTGCACAGTCATCACTACAAGGACCCGGCACAGTTCGCTGGGCAACGCATTTGTATCGTCGGCGTCGGCAACAGCTCGTGCGACATTGCCAGCGACGTATGCACGACGGCCGACCGCTGCGTGCTGGTCGGCCGCTCGACACCGTTGATCATCCCGAAGTTGATTTTTGGCCGTCCGTTCTGGGACGTTGTGAAACCGTTCTACAAACCATGGGTGCCGCAGGCAGTGCGGGTGCGCGCAGTCAAATTCTTCACCTGGGTTGTGCACGGACATATGGCTGACCTCGGTTTTGCGCCCTCGACCAAGAAGGTGCATGCGACGTCGAACGCCACGATCGTCAATCACATCCGCTATCACCGGGTTGCGGTGAAACAGGGCATTACCGCCGTGGACGGCCGCCGCGTCACCTTCAACGACGGCCAAAGCGAGGACTTCGACACCCTGATTGCCGCGACCGGCTACCAATTGGATCTTCCCTTCGTCGGGCCTGAGATCGCCCGGATCGAGAACAACAGCCTCGATCTCTATATGCGCATCGTGCCGCCTGAGTGGCGCGGTCTCTATTTCCTCGGCTTCTTCAATTCAGATTCGGCACTCAACTGGATCGTCGAAGGCCAAATCCGCTGGCTGCGCGAGATCGAGCTCGGTCGCGCGGCTTTGCCCGATCAAGCCGGCATGCGCGATGAGATCGCCACGCGTCGAGCATGGGTGCGCCGGCATTTCAAAGACAGCGCGCGGCACGGCATCGAGGTCGAGCACATGCCCTATTTCCGCGATTTGCGGCGTACCATGAAAGAGGCGCAGCAGCGGGCCGGGCAACCCGTCCGCGATGTCGGCATCGGCACGGAACGGCCGAGCGCGCTGATCGATCCGCCGGTCGTCGCTTAAAGGTGCGCCGGTCGGCAAACCAATACCCACAATCACAAGTCCCTGGTACGCCTGATCGCGATCCCACACTCCTGCCCGCCGGTCATCCTCGTGTGTCATGCGTGCCAGGGACTTGTGATTGTGGGTAGCAGCACCTGTCGGACCCCAAGTCCGTCCGCGAGCCGGTCAAAGCCCGCGTTTAGGTCATCGAAGCCGATCACATCTGAGCGCAGCCGTGCGATGGGCAGCGTGCCGTCGAGAACACCGTCGACCAGCTTCGGGATATCGCGTGAAGGCACCGCGCTGCCCATGTAGCTGCCCTTTATGACGCGCTCGTCGGCCACCAGGGCGGCCTGCGGCATCGGGAATGTTGCGGTCGCCGCGGGCAGGCCGGCGCACACGGTCGTGCTGCCGCGCCGGCCGATCGCGTAAGCCAGCGTCATGGCTGGGATGGAGCCCGCAAGTTCGAAGCCGACATCGACACCGCCATGCGTGATGTCGCGTACTGTGCCCAGGCACCTCGGGTCGTCGCCGCGTAGCGCATGCGTTGCTCCAAGAGACAGCGCCAGCCCCAGCTTCTCGTCGCTGAGATCGATGGCGATG
Source organism: Hyphomicrobiaceae bacterium (assembly GCA_025359005.1). Taxonomy (GTDB): domain Bacteria; phylum Pseudomonadota; class Alphaproteobacteria; order Rhizobiales; family Hyphomicrobiaceae; genus JABFRJ01. The sequence continues at coordinate 1,563 of JANYHP010000491.1, forward strand.
ATCGGTCCGGCACCCGCATCGACCGCCGCAAGAAGTGCTGACAACCCGACACCGCCGAGCCCGATGATGGCGACCGACTTGCCGCGCACGCTGCCGGCGGTGTTGTAGACCGCGCCGGCGCCGGTGATGACCGCGCACCCCAGGATCGCCGCGTCGAGCAGCGGCAAGGCCTTTGGGAGCGCCATGAGCGAGCGCTCTGAGACGACGGCGTACTCCGCGAAACACGAGATGCCGCTGTAGTGGTGCAGTGGTTTGCCGTTGAGGCTCAACCGGCGCGCGCCGCTTTGCAGGGTACCGTTGGCGCGCGCCTGCCACGACGACTGGCAGAGGTTCGGGCGGCCGTTCGTGCACAGATCGCAGCTGCCGCAACTGGCGACGAACAGCATGACCACGTGGTCGTCGATGCCCACACGGCTGACGCCCGCCCCGACGTCGCGAACGATGCCCGCGGCTTCGTGGCCAACCACGGTCGGCACCGCGCGGGCGCGGTTGCCCTCGATGGCTGAAAGATCAGAGTGGCAAAGTCCCGCAGCCGCAATTTCCACCAGCACTTCGCCCGGGCCGGGGCCCTCGAGGTCGACACGTTCGATCGCCAGCGGCATGGTTGTCGCGTAGGGCCGTGGCTTGCCCTGTTCGAACATGACGGCGGCGGTCATTCTCATAGGTGTGCTCCTGCTCAGTCCACTATGATCTGCGCCGGACGCCGCTTCACGACCGCGTCGACGCCGCCGGCGCGGTGTTCGGCGAGATGACCGGGTACGAGCGCGCGAACTGGTACGCCATCCCGGGTCAGCCGCGGGAGTACGTGTACAGCTAC
>JANYHP010000502.1 GCA_025359005.1 Hyphomicrobiaceae bacterium
CTTCACCCTCATCACGCAGCCCAATCCCAAGCAACAGCAGGCCCTCGATCTGATCTCCGCCATCAAAGTGTAGACAGGCGCCATTCCCCCGCTTCAATCGCAACAAGTTGAAGCGGCAGGAAAATCGTCATTGGCGACCGGGGAACTTCGGTTTAACAAAATTCAACCATAAGAAAAACAACTGAAAAAATCGGCTTAACCGTGATTTTCTTTGCACGTACTAAGGCCGTGTTTCAGGCCCCGAGCAGGCGTCCCGGATCGCCGTTCGGAGGAGGCTGCCTTGGCACGCGCCGTGGCGTCTCAGCGAACCCGTCACGCGTCCGCGCCTACACCCACGCCGCCGTCTTGACGGCGTAGGTGCGGCCGTTTTCGGTCCGCGCGGGATCGGCCATGGCAACGAACAGCGGCGCGATGTCATCCGGTGTTTTCAGAGACAGCGGATCCTCGCCCGGAAACGCCTTGGCGCGCATGGCGGTGCGGATGGGGCCGGGGCTCAACAGGTTGGCACACACGCTGGTGTTGGCGATTTCGGCGGCGTAGGTGCGCACCAGCGCGTCCAGTCCGGCCTTGGAGACGGCATAGGAACTCCAATAGGCGTTGCTACCGGAAGCCGCGCCCGAGGTGACGAAGATGGCGCGACCGGCGTCGGACAAGCGCAGCAGCGGGTCCAGCGTCCGGATCAGCCGCATGTTGGCGGTGAGGTTGATGTCGAGCGCGTCAGTCCACACATCGGTCTTCAAATGGCCGAGCGGCGTCAGCGTGCCGAGAATACCGGCCGCGGCTACAAGAATATCCAGCTTGCCGAAGCGCTGGTAGAGCGACGGGCCGAGCGCATCGATCTTATCGCCGTGCTTGAGATTGAGCGTGATGAGGCTCGACGGCTCGGTGCGGCCCGTGGCCGCCTTGATCGTGTCATCAAGCTCTTCGAGTGCGCCGGCGGTGCGGCCCGTCAGGATCAGATGTGCGCCCGCCTTGGCCATCGCAATGGCGACGGCGTGTCCGATACCGCGCGTGGCGCCGGTGATCAGCGCCACCCGGCCATCCAGACGCGGCAGCGGGCCATCAAGCAACGGATGCCTCATGAGCCGCGCACGCCCGGCAGCAACGACAGCTGGTCCTTGCCCGCCAGACCGTGTTGGTCGACGAGGCGGGTCGGATAGTCGCCGGTGAAGCAATGGTCGGTGAACTGCGGATTGCGGCTGTCGCGGCCGTCAAAGCCGAGCGCGCGATAGATGCCGTCGACGGAAATGAAGGCTAAGCTGGTGGCGCTGATGGACTGGCGCATCTGCTCCATGGTGTGGGTGGCGGCGAGCAGTTCGGTGGTGCGCGGCGTATCGATGCCGTAGAAATCGGGATGCTTGATTGGCGGGCTCGAGATCCGCATGTGCACCTCGGCGGCGCCCGCCTCAAACATCATCTGCACCACTTTCATCGTCGTGGTGCCGCGCACCAGGCTGTCGTCGATCAGCACCACGCGCTTGCCGTTGACGACGGAGCGGTTGGCGGAGTGCTTGAGCTTGACGCGGAGCTGGCGGATTTGTTGTTCGGGCTCGATGAAGGTGCGGCCGACGTAGTGATTGCGGATAATGCCGAGTTCGAACGGAATGCCGCTCGCCTGCGCATAGCCGATGGCCGCTGGCACGCCGCCGTCGGGAATGGGCACGATCACGTCGGCGTCGATGGGCGCTTCCAGCGCCAGCTGTGACCCCATGGCCTTGCGCACGTCGTAGACCTGCCGCTTGCCGACGATGCTGTCGGGCCGCGAAAAATAGATGTACTCGAACACGCACGGGCGCGCCGGCTTGGCCACGAACGGGCGATGGCTTTCGACGCCGGCTTCGGTGATGGTGACGACCTCGCCGTTCTCGATCTCGCGGATGAACTCGGCGCCGACGATGTCGAGCGCACACGTTTCCGAGGCCAGCACGTAGCCGTCGCCGAGGCGGCCGAGCACCAGCGGCCGGATGCCGATCGGATCGCGCGCGCCGATCAGCATATTTTTCGTCATGGCGACGAACGCATAGGCGCCCTCGATCTGCACCAGCGCCTCGATGAAGCGCTCGATCATGCTGCGCTTCTTGGAGCGCGCCACCAGATGCAGAACGACTTCCGTGTCGGAGGTCGCCTGGAAGATCGACCCGGACTGCACCAGCTCGCGGCGCAGCATGTGGGCGTTGGTGAGGTTGCCGTTGTGGCCGAGCGCGAAGCCGCCGATGTCGAGGTCGCCGAAAAACGGCTGCACGTTGCGCAAGGCAACTTCGCCGGTGGTGGAATAGCGGTTGTGGCCGATGGCGAGCGAACCCTTGAGGCGGTCCATCACGTCGCGACGCGAGAAGTTGTCGCCGACGAGGCCCTGCCGCCGCTCGATGTTGATCAGCTTGCCGTCGCTGACGGCAATGCCGCACCCTTCCTGGCCGCGATGCTGCAGGGCGTGCAGCCCGAGCGCGGTGTGCGCCGCTGCCTCTGTGTTTCCGTAAACACCGAACACGCCGCACTCTTCGTGTAGGCGATCGGCGTCGGGATCGAAATCGAAGCTCAGGACCCCAGGCTCATGCGTCAGATGAGGTGTCATGGGATGTCCCGCTGGTGGTTGCCCGTCTCAGGCAGCGCGTTCAATCATAACGTTTCTATGACAACAAGGCCATAGCGCACCGAGTGACAATTCAACGCGACTGTCAAAGCAACTGTTGTTTACCACGCCGGCCGGGAGAGGGCCTTGCTCAGGTCTTTTCGGCCTTTTTGGCCATGATCGTCTCGACTTTGGCCTTGAGATAGGTGCCGAGGTTGTCGCTGACCGGTTCGATCATTCGGATCACGACAGAATTGCGCACCCAGTCGGGATGCTGATCCTTTTTATCGACTGCGGCGCTGAGGCCCATATAGGGGATCAGCACCAGCAGATAGGCGCGCGCGACGCCGAACAGGAAGCCCAGCACGCGGTCGATCATGCCGATGCGGCTGTCGAGCACGAGATCGGAAATGCGCGAGGTGACCAGGTGGACAATGATCAAGGTGATCAGGAAGATGATGGCACCGACACCGATCTGGGTGATCTGCACACTCGGAATGCCCATTTTCGTCGAGATATCCTCGGCAAGTGCCTTCTGGAAGAACACGAAAAAGGCCGCAGCCCCCGCCGCCGCAATCCAGGAGCCGATCGACAGCACTTCGCGGCTGAAGCCCCGGTACATGGCGAGCAGCCCGGAAATGAGCGCCAGCGCCACAACGCCCACGTCGAGATAAGTGCCCGTCATCGCTTCAGTCCCTCGGCAACGTCTTCGGCGAGTAGCCCCAACTGGGCCGCTAGCACGATTCCCACGACAGACTTCTTACACCAGCCGCGATTTCCACCACACAGTCTCCGGTTGAGCCTGCGCGATCAGTCGGGCATCAATACGGCGGTCAAGGCCTGCAGATGCGGATGGCGCTTGATGCCGAGGGTAAAGGGGCTCGTATCAAGCTCGCCGCCGGCTGGAATGACCGCCCGTTTGAAGCCCAGCTTCTGCGCTTCCTTCAGCCGCGAGATCATGTGCCCGGCCGGCCGGATGGCGCCGGACAGGCTGATTTCGCCGACATAGACGTCGTCGGACGGCAGCGCCTGGCCCGACATGGACGACAACAGCGCGGCACAGGCGGCCAGATCGGCGGCCGGTTCGGTCACCTTCAGGCCGCCGGCGATGTTCAGATAGACGTCGTGCTTGGCAAACGAGACACCGCAGCGCGCTTCGAGTACGGCCAGCACCATCGACAGCCGGCTCGCGTCCCAGCCGACGACGGCGCGGCGCGGCGTGCCGAGTGACGACGGCGCGACCAGCGCCTGGAACTCCACCAGCAGCGGTCGCGTGCCCTCCATGCCAGCGAACACCGCCGACCCTGGCGCCGAGGTGTCGCGGTCGCCGAGAAACAGCGCCGACGGGTTCTCGACCTCGATCAGCCCTTCTTGTGCCATTTCGAACACGCCGATCTCGTCGGTGGCGCCGAAGCGGTTCTTGATGGAGCGTAGGATGCGGAAGGGATGGCCGCGGTCGCCCTCGAAATAAAGCACGGTGTCGACCATGTGCTCGATCACCTTCGGCCCGGCAATGGAGCCTTCCTTGGTGACATGGCCGACCAGCAGCACCGCGACGCCGGTCTGCTTGGCGTAGCGGATCAAGGTCTGCGTGGCGGCGCGCACCTAGCTGACGGTGCCGGGGGCGGCGTCCAGGCCATCGGCCCACAGGGTCTGGATACTGTCGATCACCACGAGATCGGCGTGCTTTTCGGCGTCCAGCGTGGCGAGGATGTTGGAGAGGTTGGTTTCCGACGCCAAAGCCACCGGCGCATCGCGCAGCCCCAGGCGCTCAGCGCGCAGGCGGACCTGGGCGGTCGCTTCCTCGCCCGAGAAATAGAGCGCCCGGCGGCCACGCGTCGCCAGCGCGGCTGTAAGCTGGAGTAGGAGTGTCGATTTGCCGATACCCGGCTCGCCGCCGATCAGCAGCGCCGAACCCGGCACGATACCGCCGCCGGTGACGCGATCGACCTCGGGCATCGACGTCGGCATGCGCGGCGCCTCCCGCGTCGAGCCGGCCAACGTCTCCATCACGATGGTGCGGCCCTTGGCGGACGACTTGAGCCCAGAGCCGGGGGTGGCCGCGACATCGGCTTCCTCGGCCAGGGTGTTCCACTCGCCGCAGCCGGCGCACTTGCCCATCCACTTGGAGTGGGACACGCCGCAGTTCTGGCAGACGAATTGCGTTTTAGCAGGTTTGGCCATGAGGGACTCGAGGGGGTGTGCAGCTGTCCGCCTCTTGCGCCGCCACAGCCTCGAGGTCAAATGCGGGTGCCATTGGCGCCAGCCCACCCCAGACGGGTTTCAAAAGGGCCGGAGCGCGATCGTCCAGATCGACGCAAGGACGGTTACTTGTCCGTGCGCTCAGGCATCGTTGTCGGTGGTGTGCCCTCGCTGATGCCGTAGCGGTCGGCGGCCCATTTCTCGAGCGGCCCGCCGAGCGTGAGGAGCGCAACGGCAAGCCCATAGCCGATGGCGGTGACGAGCCAGACGCCGAGGCCACAGAGAATGCCGCAGGCGGCGGCCACCCAGACCGTGGCTGCGGTTGTGAGGCCGTGCACCGCTTTGTGCCCCTGTCCACGCACGATGACGCCGGCCCCGATGAAGCCGATGCCGGTCAGGATGCCCTGGATGATACGCGAGACGGACGCCGGATCAAGACGGTCCGTGGCACCCGTGACGATGCTCGCGGCAACGATGGAAACAAGGCCCAGTGTGCGGACACCGGCACTTTTCCGGTGCAGAAAGCGGTTGAGCCCCAGGCCGCCGCCGAGCACGGCAGCGACGCCGAGGCGCAACACGATGTCGGTGGCGTCCACCCGCCGCGGCCGCTCAGATCTGCTGCGGCGTCAACCCGCCGAGACCCGGCTCGTCACGCGGGCGCGGCTTGCCGGTCACCGGCACGGCTGGACCGGCCGGACCGCGATCCTCGTCGTCGAGCTTGCGGACGATCTTTTCGCCGCGCAGCAAGGCGTTGCATTCCGCCCCGGTCAGCGTCTCGAACTCGAGCAACGCCTGCGCGATGGCTTCGAGGCCGGCACGCTTCTCGGTCAGAATGCGGCGCGCATCCTCGTAGCCCTGGGCTACAAAGCGGCGCACTTCCGCGTCGATCTTCTGGGCAGTGGCCTCGGAGATGTTGTTCTGCTTCTGCATGGACATGCCGAGGAACACTTCTTCCTGGTTCTCCCCATACATGACCGTGCCGAGGTCATCGGAATAACCGAGCTGGGTGACCATGGCGCGGGCCATGCGGGTCGCCTGCTGAATGTCACCCGAAGCGCCAGACGTGATGTTTTCCTTGCCGAAGGTGATCTCTTCGGCCACGCGCCCGCCCATGGCGACCGCCAGCTGCGAGGTGTATTCGATGAACTTCATCGAATAGCGGTCGCCCTCGGGCAGAAACTTGACCATGCCGAGCGCACGGCCGCGCGGAATGATCGTCGCCTTGTGCACGGGGATGCCCGACGGCACGCACAACCCGACCACCGCGTGCCCGGCCTCGTGATAGGCGGTCAGGCGTTTTTCTTCCTCGCTCATGACCATCGACCGGCGCTCGGCGCCCATCATGACCTTGTCCTTGGCATCTTCGAACTCGGCCTGCGTGACGAGGCGCCTGGAGCGGCGGGCGGCGAGCAGGGCGGCTTCGTTGACAAGGTTGGCGAGATCGGCACCGGAGAAGCCGGGCGTGCCGCGCGCGATGATGCGGGCGTCCACGTCGGGTGCCAGCGGCACCTTGCGCATATGCACCTTGAGGATCTTTTCGCGCCCACCCACGTCCGGGTTCGGGACTGTAATCTGACGATCAAAACGCCCGGGACGCAGCAGAGCCGGGTCGAGCACGTCGGGCCGGTTGGTGGCCGCGATGATGATGACGCCCTCGTTGGCCTCGAAGCCATCCATCTCGACGAGCAACTGGTTCAAGGTCTGTTCGCGCTCGTCGTTGCCACCGCCGAGACCGGCGCCGCGATGGCGGCCGACCGCGTCGATTTCGTCGATGAAGATGATGCACGGCGAATTCTTCTTGGCCTGCTCGAACATGTCGCGGACGCGGCTGGCGCCCACGCCGACGAACATTTCGACGAAGTCGGAGCCCGAAATGGTGAAGAACGGCACGTTGGCTTCACCGGCAACGGCGCGCGCGATCAAGGTCTTACCGGTGCCAGGAGGGCCGACGAGCAGGGCGCCGCGCGGGATCTTGCCGCCGAGCCGCTGGAACTTGCCGGGATCGCGCAGGAATTCGACGATTTCCTGCAGGTCGACCTTGGCTTCGTCGACGCCAGCCACGTCCTCAAACGTGACGCGGCCCTGCCGCTCGGTCAAAAGCTTGGCCTTGGACTTGCCAAAGCCCATGGCGCGCCCGCCGCCCGACTGCATCTGGCGCATGAAGAAGAACCAGACGCCGATCAGCAGCAGCATGGGGAACCAGTTGGCCAGCACCGACAGGATGGTCGGCACTTCGTCCTCGGGCGGCTTGGCCGTGAACTTGACGCCCTTCTTGATCAGTCGATCGACGAGGCTCGGATCCTCCGGCCCGATGGTCGAGAATTCCGTGCCCTTGTCGCGATAGGTGCCGGTTATCCGGTGGCCGCGGATCTCGACCTCGGCAATCGCCCCCGATTCGACCCCGTTCACGAACTCGGAATAGCTGATCACGCCGGGACGGCGGCCGGACGACTGATTGTTCTGGAACAGATTAAACAGCGCGACCATCGACAGGACGATCACGACCCAGATCGCGAAATTGCGGAAATTGGTGTTCATGACGCCCCTTCAGGCTGGTCGGTCGGGCCGGAGGTGAGGATCGGCCGGCTGTGCTGCGCTGTATGTCGTCTTGGCGGTGTCATACGTCAAGCGGTGACGTATCGAGGCATAAAGCACGGCGGCAGTGGCGTCCTGATGGTCACGACCGGCCACGTCGTGGAAGCAGCCAATGCAGCATCCGTGCCGTTGCATTGCGGTTAATCTAGGTAGCGGCAGGCGGTTTGCCAAGCGCCCTCGGTAGAAAAGCCTCCGCACAAGTGCGGCCTGTTTGGTATGCAATCGGCCGGCGCCGCACCGGTTAGACCCCCGGCTCGAACCCGGATGCCCTGTCCAGCAGGCGCCGGCGGGGAAGCAACGCCATGCGGCCCACCGGCCCTGCCGCGTCCGCGGGCCGCAACAGCGGCACGTCGATCAGCGTGTCGCCAGCCCAGAAGGCGGGAACAGTGTGCACAATGTCGGCTCTGACGCCGGCCGGCGCAATGCCGCGGGCGCGCGCCTCGGCCAGCCCTGCGGCCCCAAGCTGCGCAACGCGCAGCGATGACGGGAGGTTGCGACCCTCACAGCGAGCGATCACGCGATTGTCCCACAGCAACGTCTGGCCGGCCGCAATGGGCATTGCGCGTGCCGGGCGGCCCGGCTCGCGCAGGATCAACAGGCCATCGGTCGTGGTCAGGATTTTCGTATACCCAAGGGTGGTCGCGAACGACGCGATACGGCCGCTTGCAGCCGTATCCAGGGCCCACAGATCCCGATGCACGGCTTCGAGGGCGAGGCGCGGCACGGGCTCGGTCTGCCCGCCGATATGGCGGATCACCGCGTCGAGCACGCGCAGTTGGATCTCTGGCGGGACCCGGCCCGGACCCTCCCACAGCGCCCGGCTGAGCGTCGCCGAGCCGAGCCCATCGAGACGCACCAGCACCTCATCGGCCAGCACCCGGCGGGTCGCCGACCGCAGCGCATCGCTGGCGCGCGCCATCCGTTCGGCCGTGCGGGCCAGCGCCGCGGGCGTGATGCCGAGGTCCGCCAGCGCCGCCATGGCCTGCCGGATACGCACCCGCTCGAAGGCGCTATTGTCATTGCTCGGATCGTCACGCCAGGACAGTCCGCGCGCCCGCATCGTCGCCACCAGCCGCGCTTTCGGCGTCCCCAGAAACGGCCGCCGGATCACCACACGGGCCGGCACGGGTGCGGCCGTATCCTCGTCCACCGCAAGTGCGGACATCGACGCCTCCGCAAGTGCGGACATGGACGCCACCGCCGCGAGGCCGTCGACGCCGCTGCCGCGTGCCAGCCGCATCAGCACCGTTTCGGCCTGATCGTCGCGGGTATGCGCGGTCGCAAGAACGCGGTCGGGCTCTGGTTGGCCTTCAAAGGCCGAGGCCAGCAAGCCGTAGCGGGCCATGCGCGCAGCAGCCTGGATGCCGGTCGTCGGCTTGGCGCCGGTCCAGGTCAGTAGCGAGCAATCCAGGCCGAGTTGTGCGGCCGCACGAGCGACAAAGGCCGCGTCATCAGCCGACCCGGGACGCAAGCCATGATCGACGGTCGCGACCAGCAGGCGTGGCGGACGGACGGATAGTCGCGTCGCAGCACCGGCAACCAGATGCATCAGCGCCATGCTGTCGACGCCCCCCGAAACCGCCAGCACAACCAGCGTCGCGGCGATGTCACCGGACGCCAGCATTGGTCGCAGCAGCGTATCGGCCTCCGCGTCGCTCAGCGGCCGGTCGTCGTCCATCGGTTCACGCGCAGCCGAGGCGGCGGCGCTCCGTATCGGCGCGGTTCTTGACGTGGCCGGGGGCATTGGGGAACTTGGCCGTCAATTCGGCATAGGAGGCGCAGGCCGCGTCCTTCTGGCCGAGCTTGTCGAGCGACATCGCCAGCTTCAGTACGCTGTCGGGCGCCTTGGCGCTGCGGGCGTAGGTCTGATAGCCCTTCAGGAACGCACCGGCGGCGGGCTTGTACTGGCCCCGCGCGAAGAACGTTTCGCCGAGCCAGTACTGCGCATTGCCGGCGAGCGCATCGTTTGGATAGCGCTTGAGAAAATCATCGAAAGCGGCTTCGGCGGCTGGGAAATCCTGTTGCAGCAGATGGCCGTAGGCCGTCTCGTAAGCCTGCTTGGACGCCGCATCTCCAGCGGTTGCTTGTGGCAGCGCGGCGGCCGCCGGGGCAGCGCCCCCACCGCCAACGAGACGGCCGATGGGGTCGGCGGCATCTGCGGCAGAGGTCGCGGCGGCGACCGCGGCGCTGACCGGCGCGGCCGGAACGACGGCGACCGTCGGCACGGCCATCGGCGGCTGGGCCTGGGCGCGCGACCCGAGTTGGCGGATCTGCTGGTTGAGCTGGTCGACCTGGGTGGCCAGGGCGCGCACCTGCGTTTCAAGTGCTGCCACCCGGCCGGGATCACCGCCACCGGCCGCGCCCTGCTCGCTGCTGCCCCGGTAGACGCCTGAACTGGAGTTGCCCCCGCCCTTGGCCAGGCTGTCGAGCGTGCCGACGGTGACCTGCATCTCGACGAGTTGCTCTTCGAGTTGTTCGATCCGGTGGCGCAGCGCCGCATCGCCGCTTTGCGCGGCGGCCGGTGCTTCCACCTTGGGCGCGGCCTTCGGCGCCGCGGCGGTTTTCGGAGCCGCAGGCGTTGCCGGCCGCGCGGGAGAGTAGGTCGGCTGCTGCTGCGCCTGCGCTGCCGCCGAAAGCGAGAGCGACGTCAGGCCACCGAGGACCGTGAGGCCGGACACCGTGAGGCCGGACAATGACCCGCGCAGCAGTCGCGCCGCCCGCATCGTTCCGTCAAGTCTGCCCGGTCGCCTGTGCCGCATCGATGCCTCTGCCCCGCCCAAATTCAACGATTACCGTTCAACGAGAAAAGGCGCAGCGATGTGCCGCCCGCGCCTTCCCGATTGTGCCCGATTGCCACGCTCCGCGACGCGGCATCGGAGCTTAGTTCGTCTTGCCGGCCGTGGCGCCGCCGCGGTTGTTCAGCACCGTCTGTGCGCGCCGGTTCTGCGACCAGCAGGAAATGTCGTTGCAAACCGCGACCGGACGTTCCTTGCCGAACGACACCGTTCGGACCCGCGCCGCCGCCACGCCGTTGCGAACAAGATAGGCGCGAACCGATTCGGCGCGCTTTGAGCCAAGCCCGATGTTGTATTCTCGCGTACCGCGCTCGTCTGCGTGACCTTCGACCGTGATGCTGTACTGCGAATACTGCTGCAGCCAGCGCGCCTGGTTGGCCAGCGTCTGCTGTGCTTCCGGCGTCAGGTCGGTCTGATCGGTGGAGAAGTAGACGAGGTCGCCCACATTCTGCGAGAAGTCGCGCTGCGAGCCCGGTGTGGCCGGCCCGCCCTTGCCATTGGCGCCCGATCCATTGCCGGCCAGCGTATCTTCCGGCTTCGGCGTATTCGAGCATGCTGTAACGGCCAACGCCGCGACGATGACCGCCGCAAAGCGCATCAGCCGCGTCCCCTGAGACATGAAGTGCATTTCAAAACCCTTTCCCCGGGTGTTTCGCGACTGCGCGGCTCGATGGAAGTCCCTGATTGCCCGATCGGCCCGCACGAGCCGGCGTCTGGGTTGTCAAAGTGTCCACACCGCAACTGGCGCCATCGCCCGGTCTTGGGGCCTGCGGCGCTTCCTCAGCCCCGCACACCCGGATACCAGTTGGCTCTTTAGTGCAGGCTTCGTACGAAATTGTGGCCGCCTGCCCGTCTTTACCACCGTCACTCTTGACGCGACTTCAGTAAGTCGCGATTCGCGCCCCGGCACCAGCGCAGGACACAGTGATTTCCAGAGGTGTTTGAGCGCAGTGTGCCGCGCGGCCAGCCGCGGCTCACACGGGCAATCCTATGGCACGGGGTCGGATCAAAACCGTCACGCAGTCCCGTCACACAAAAAATAAAGGCTGCCCCAATGCCGAAGCAAATGGGACAGCCTTTGTGGCAAACCGTAGCGCCGAAGCGCCAGGCCAGCCAGATGCCTTACTTCGCGACCGAGGTGGTCGAGACGTCGGCGCCGAGCTTCATCGGCTTGTGCTCAACTTCCTTGCGGCATGCGCCCAGGGCAACTGCTGCAACGACGGCGGCGAGGATAACTGCGCTTTTCATAGATCTCTCCTTCAGTTTCAGATGGGCCCGAGCTTACGCTAGACCTGCTCATCAGCCGGTATGTCGACGCCAAGCTTCATCGGCTTGGGCCGAACTTCTCGTAACCGCCCCCAGAGCGGCTACTGCGAAACCGCCTTACGACGAGCCCGCATAGATCATGCACTTTCTAGACTCACGTCGGCAATCGCACTGTAATGGCTACCGATGGATGCCCGCGAGATCAAGGTTGCAGGGGGGCTTTGAAGGGTTTTCCACCCGGCGCGGTGCCAAAATGCAACGAATTCGGTCGTTCGCGCAGGACTGGGAGATTCGTAAAATATTCATGAAGAAACAGCGGCTTCACAGCGCGACAACAACGTCGCAGGGGGGGCGTGCGCAGAGCTGCCTGTGCAAAACTGCCTCAGGCGCCAGATGCGGCCTTTATTGGCGCAGCGGCGACCATGCCGGATCGGACGCGAATGCAGGCGTCGGCACCTGACGCTCGTTATAGCCCGTCAGATCCACGGAATAGAGTTTGGCCCCGCCGTTTGCGCCCTGGCCCTCGCGGAAGAACATCAGCACGCGGCCGTTGGGCGCCCAGGTGGGGCCCTCGTTGTGGAAGCCACTGGTCAGGATGCGCTCCTCGGTGCCGTCCGGGCGCATCACGCCGATGAGAAACGCCCCGCCCGCCTGCTTGGTAAACGCGATGAAGTCGCCGCGCGGCGACCAGACAGGGGTCGAATAGCGACCATCGCCACGGCTCAGCCGGTTGGCTGCGCCGCCGCTGACGTTCATGATGTAGAGCTGCTGGGTGCCTTCACGATCGCTCTCGAACACGATCTGGCGGCCGTCCGGGCTGTAGCTCGGCCCCGTGTCGATGCGTTCAGTCTGCGTCAGTCGGCGCATCTGGCGCGAGCGCAGGTCGACCTCGATCAGGCTGACCGCACCGCCTTCGTCGATACTCATGGCGAGCCGCTGGCCGTCAGGCGAAAAGCGTGGCGCAAATGTTTTGCCGGGAAAATTGCCGACCAACTCGCGGTGCCCGCTCTCGATGTTCATGACGAACACGCGCGTCTGCGCGCCGTTGTCGATGTATTGCAGGAAGGTGATTTCCGGCGCCACGGGGTTGAAGCGGGGCGTCAGGACCAGGTCGCGGCCATCGCTCAGCAGCCGCGCATTGAAGCCGTCCTGATCCATGATCGTCAGCCGCTTCAGCCGGCGACTTTTGGGGCCTGTCTCGTCGACGTAGACGACTTGCGTATCGAAATAGCCCTTTTCCAGCGTCAACTTCTCGTAGACGCGATCGGCGATGATGTGGCCAAGGCGCCGCCAGCTCTGCGGCGCTGCGGCGAAGCCCTGGGCATCGATCTGCTTCTGCAATATTGTGTCGTACAGCTTGAAGTCCGCCGCCACGCGGCCATCGGGCAGCTTGCGCGTGCGGCCGACCAGCAGCGCCTCGGCACCGATCGTGCGCCAGTCGGCGTAGCGCGGCACCTGATTGAGATCCTGGAAGCGCTCGATGTAGGCGCCCCGCTCGATCGGCTTGAACAGGCCGGAGCGATCCAGGTTGGCGGCAACGATATTGGCGACATCGGTACCGAACTTCGGGTCCTCGCCCATGAACTCCGGGATGGCGATCGGCCGCGGCCGGATGTTGGCCTCGTTGAGTGTTCCGAGGTCCGTCGGTGCCCGCTGTTGCGCCACCCCACCCCGCCCCGACAAGAACACAGCGCCCCCGGCCAGGGCGAAGCCGAGGGCCGCGCGGCGGGTCGGTTTGCTCGGGGCTGCGCGCACGTGGGGCGCGAACTTGGGGCTGGGTTCGTTCGGCATGGACATCGGCGGGGGCTTTGTCTCGATGAAGTCAGGGTCCCGCATCGCGCGACAGCAAGCCGGGTGCGCTCCCTTGACCGTGAACGGTGACCGAAATTGGCCGTTAGTGCGTAGTCACTGCGGTATTTACGCAGACTGCGGCATGACGGTTACTTGATCGACGGATCGGAGAAGCACTTGCGCATCTGCTCGCAGCGATGGCTGCCGGCGAAGTGCATGCTGTCGCCCTTGGCCGGCGCGATGAAATTGCACACCTCTTCGAGCCCGTCGGCGCTCAGCCAGCCTTGCCGGCGCCCACGCTGCACCGCGAAGCAGTCCGCCGTCTCTTCGTCCGGTCCGCGGAACTGATGCCCGCACTCATGGGCGAAGATCCACATCTTCACCGGCGTCGAGACCTTGTTCATCAGCTTCGGATTGAGAATGAGAAATCCCGGATAGGCCGCGCCGTAATCGTCGAGTTGGCCATCCAGCACGGTCGGCCGCTGGCCACATTGAGCCTTCTTCCCATCGAGCCGGAGGTCACCGGAGCCGACGATCTGTGCGCCGCCGCCGACGTGGGCCGCGTATTCTTCCGGCGTCGGCCCGGCCGCAGCCAAGCCGGCAGAGCAGGCCAACAGGGAGAATGCGCCGAGGAGCGCCCGCGCACGCCGCAGCGCCCGCATCCCCGCCTGCATGGCGGCGTTACTACTCGTTGCAGCCAGTCTCATCGCAGCCATCATCCCGCCTCATGCGACTCAAACCGGCGCACGACCCAACCGATACTCTACTGCCCCGTCCGGCAAAAGCCGATCATTTTGTCGCGAGCCATTATGTAACGAGCCATGTCCGCCTGTGCACGGCAGGTCCGACGCAGGCCGCCTCGCCCCTCTCCGTCGATGGCCAAAATGGCGACAGCATGGCTTTTGGCCCTCGCAGGGTCGATTGGCAGCGCTGCAGGCATTTGCGCGACACAAATCCTGCCAGCCACCAACCGCAGTCAACCGCCGTCGCCGCTGCCCTCTGCGTCGTCGAGGTCCGGATCGGCTTCCTCCTCGATGCGCTCCATGTCCTCGTCGCTCATGCCGAAGTGATGGCCGATCTCGTGCACCAGCACGTGCGTGACCAGCGAGCCCAGACTGTCCTCGCTCTCGGCCCAATAGTCGAGCATGGCGCGGCGATAGAGGAACACCATGTTGGGGCCCTGCGGTACGTCCGCGACGCTTTGGCGCGCCAGCGATGTGCCTTGATAGAGGCCCATCAGGTCGAACGGACTTTCCAGTTCCAGTTCGTCGAGCACTTCGTCGAGGGCGAAGTCCTCGACACGGATGACGAGGTCGCCGCACAGCGCGCGGAATTCGTGCGGCAGCCGATCCCAGGCGGCCATGGCGAGCGCTTCGATATCGGCCAGCGTCGGGGCGGTTTTGTCGCGCCAGTGATGAGCGGCGCGGGCGGGGTGTGACGGCATCGTGCGCCTCCGTTGATATCCGACTGTCGAGTCGGCTGTCATAGGCGTTCCCGCTCGTGATCGCCAGCGGTTCGTCACGCAAAAATGCGCCGCGAGGCGAAACGTCCCGCGGCGCATTGATCGTGTGTGGTGCCCGTGCCGTGCCGACCCTCGGCTCACCCAGCCGCGCGCGCGAGTTCTTCGAGGATCGCCGAACCCATCTCGACCGTGCCTACCTGGCGCATGTTGGGCTGCATGAGGTCGCCGGTGCGGAAGCCGCGCGCGAGGGTGGCGGCAATGGCGGTGTCGATGAGGTCGGCTTCTTTCGCCATGTCGCACGAATAGCGCAGCGCCATGCCGTAGCTGGCGATCGCCGCGATCGGGTTGGCGAGGCCCTTGCCGGCGATGTCGGGCGCCGAGCCATGCACGGGCTCATAGAGCGCCTTGCGCTTGCCGGTCTTGGGGTCGGGCGCGCCGAGCGACGCCGACGGCAGCATGCCGATGGAGCCGGTCAGCATGGCCGCTTCGTCCGACAGCATATCGCCGAAAAGGTTGTCGCAGACGATGACGTCAAACTGCTTGGGGTTGCGCACCAGCTGCATGGCGCAGGCATCCGCCAGGATGTGCTCCAGTTTCACACCCTTGCCGTCCTTGGCATGCGTCGCGGTAACGACCTGGTTCCACAGCACGCCGGTGATCATCACGTTACGCTTCTCGGCGGAGTGGACGAGCCCGCGGCGCTTGCGCGCCAGATCGAACGCCACCCGCGCGATGCGCTCGATCTCGTGCGTGGTGTAGACGGTGGTGTCGACAGCGCGCTTCTCGCCGTTCTCCAGCGTCACCATTTCCTTCGGCAGGCCGAAATAGGTCCCCCCGGTCAGCTCGCGCAGGATCAGAATGTCGAGACCTTCGACCAACTCACGCTTCAGCGACGAGGCTTCCGCCAGCGCCGGATAGCACAGCGCCGGACGCAAATTGGCGAACAGGTCCAAGTCCTTGCGCAGCCGCAGCAGGCCGGCCTCCGGTCGATGCTCGTAGGGCACCTTGTCCCACTTCGGCCCGCCCACGGCGCCAAAAATTACCGCGTCCGCCTTGGCAGCCTTCGCCACCGTCTCGTCGGTGACGGCGACGCCGTGCTTGTCGAAGCAGCAGCCCCCCACCAGCGCCGTCTCGGTCTTGAACTTGTCTTTGCCCGTTTTGTCGAAGAACGCCACCACGCGCTCCACCTCGGCCATGACCTCGGGGCCGATGCCGTCGCCGGGAAGAAGCAAGAGAGAATGCGTGGTCATGGCGTGGTCCTGAGGGTCGCGTGCAGCGTGAAAAGAACGGCTCGGACCGTTAATCGCTGTCCGCGGGCGAGGCAATTGGAAATTTGGCCGGCATCAGGCTCGCCGCGTTTCGGCGGCGAAGAGCGCGAACAGGCCGCCGACGAGGACCAGCCCGGCAGAGGCCGCGATGATGGCGATGGCGGGCGAGGTGTAGTCGGCGAGCAACCCGAGCCCCAGCGGCCCGATGACGTAGCCGGCGTCTGCCGTCATGCGGTAGGTGCTCATGGCGGCGGCGTTCATGCCTGGGCCGGCGCTGTCGGCCACGTAGGCGGCGGGCGCGGAACTGCTCACCGACACCGCCACGTTCCACAGGATCGAGGCGCCGACGAACCACGCGTACGTCGGTGCATAGCAGAACAGCACCATCGACGCGGCGGTCAGCAGCGTCGACGGCACGATCACCACCTTGCGGCCGTAGCGGTCGGCGAGCCAGCCGGCGGGATAGGCTGCCACCAGCCCGCACACGCTGCCGACCATCATGGCGAAGCCGATCTCTGCGACCGACAGCCCCAGCGTCGCCGTGACGAGCAAGGGGATGAGCGCGAACAGCCCGCCCGTGCGCACAACCGCGTTCATCAAGGCAATGAGGCTGACCAGCATAAATCCGCGACCGCTGAGCAACTGCAGCATCTGGCGGGCGAACGGCTGCTGCGGCGCCGCCGCCGATTGCTTGGCCACCGTCTCCGCCGGCCGCGTCTCCGCCACCAGCAGCCAGGCAATCGCGGTGACGATGAGGCTCGCCACGGCGGCGGTCAGGAAGGGTGCGGCAAGCCCATAGTGGCCGGCCAGCAAGCCGCCCGGATAGGGACCGACGCCGAAGCCGAACAGGAACGCGGTCTGATAGATGGCGATGTTGCGCCCGCGTCGGTTCGGCGAACTGATGTCGGCGAGCACGATCTGTCCGGTCGTCAGCACGATGCCGCCGCCGAGGCCGGCAACGAAGCGCGCGACGATGAAGTCGGCAAAGCCATAAGCCTCCGCGCACCAGAACGCACCCGCCGCCGAGATGAGCCCGCCGATGGCCAGCACGTGACGCCGGCCAATGCGATCGGCCAGTTGCCCGCCGGGAATGGCCGCCACAAAGCGAGCGAGCCCGTAGACGGCGACCGCCAGCCCGATCGCCGACGCCGACACACCGAACGAGCGCGCATACAGCGGCAGCGACGGCACCATGGCGCCGAAGCCGAACTGGTTGACCGTGATGAGCAGGCACATCCAGCCGAGGATGCGGCGCTCGGCTGTCAGCTCGAAGGCCATCCTGAATGGATGCTCTCGCGAAGAATGGGCGGGCGTGCCGGTTGCGACCGTGAGGCGATACCGCGAGTGGCACCGGGGTGCAAGTTCGCGACCGTGCAAGGCTGCTGCGCGTGCCCAATTTCCGCGACACAATTCTGCTGGTATGGAGGTATGCATCGGGGCGACATAGGCTTCGATACTCCGTCTCGGCGCCGCTCGAAGGCGCGCCATGACTTGAATGGGAACCGGCCATGACCGCGACCTCGCTCGCCACCACCACCGCGCATCCTCCCATCGCGCTTGCGCTGGGCGGGGGCGGCGCGCGGGGCATCGCCCACATCCTGGTGCTGGAGGTGTTCGACGAACTTGGGCTCAAGCCGGCGCGCATCGCGGGCACCTCGATCGGCGCGCTGTATGGCGCGGCCTATGCCGGCGGGCTGTCGGCCAAGCTGATCCGCGCCCACACCGAGGAGACGCTCGGCCAGCGCTTCGATTTGCTGCGCCAGATTTTTGCCGCGCGCGCCCAGCCAATAGCCAAGCTGCTCAGCCTCGTGCCCCTGCGCAATGCGCTGCTCGATCCGTCCGTGCTGCTGGATGCAGTGTTGCCGACTGGCGTGCCGCGCACGTTTGAGGCGCTGCAAATCCCACTGACGACGGTGGCCTGTGATTTCTACGCCCAGGCGGAAGTCCTCATGAGCCGTGGCGAGTTGCGCCCGGCGGTCGCCGCAAGCATGGCGCTGCCGGTCATCTTCGCGCCCGTGATGATCGAGGGCCGCGTCTACGTCGACGGTGGCTTCGTCAATCCATTGCCCTTCGACGTGTTCGCCGGCAGTCCCGAAATCACTGTCGCCATC
>JANYHP010000461.1 GCA_025359005.1 Hyphomicrobiaceae bacterium
CTCCGTTCGATGCATCACGGCACTGACTACACCGATCCGACAGGCACACGCCATATCATTCAGCGACCGATCAGCCGTCGGCGCCGCAGCCGAGAGCCTTCTTGCAGACGCTTTTGAAGGCTTAACGTGCCCCACAGCAAATGCTCGTTGAGGCCCGACCACCGACGCCGGGGTTTCCAAACGACCTAGGCCAGCCGCAGCGTGCTACGTCGCAGGTATAAGTTCCATCAGCATGACTAGAATTGACCCTGCAAGAGCGTACGAAGGAAGAAGGAAGCGGTACACCATAGGCAGCCGCCATCTCCTGAAAATACGTCGACGCGGACTGTTGTTAATCTGTGTGCAGCGGCCCGGGGGATCCGAATCCGACTTGCCGGAACACGGGATCAGGATTGATAGAGACCCAGGTGTGGTCGAAAGTGACTGCGAAACGAACGAAGCAAGAGACGTCTGAAAGCCCTTGGATCGCAACGACACATCTGCCGACGATCGGCTTCGCACGACGCCCCCTGAGCGCCCGAAGACACGGCGCCCGGAGGCTCGGGCATCGTCCACGCGGGTCTGGTCGCGCCGCGCCAAACTGCGCGCATCGCTGCGGATCGTTCTTGTCCTGGCGCTTGTCTTGGGCGGGCTCACAGGTATCGTCCTCTTCCGCCTGTACCGTGGCCCGGTGTCGCTTGGCTTTGCCAAGACGTGGATTGAAGGGGCCATCACCGCGGAATTGGGCAGCAGCACGTTTCACGTCAACGACGCACTCCTGTCGTGGGGCAACGATGGCCTGGATCTTACATTTCTTGACCTGCGCATCGCCGACGCCGGTGGCGTACCGCTGGTTCAAGCACCCCGTGCAATTGTCGGCCTGAGCGGCGCAGCCGCACTCCGCGGACACTTTGGCATCGCAAAAGTCGCGCTGATCAGTCCCCGTCTCCAGGCCTTCTACGCAGACGACGGCACGCTCTCGGTCCGCTTTGCGCAGCCGCAGGAACCGGCGACGCCGCCGTCGGGCGAGCAGGCCGCCGAGCCACCGTCAACGCTTGGCAGCACCACGACCGGCCAAAGCGCCGCCGCGGCCGAGACCAGCGGGCCGATCGATTTCGTGAAGGCCATCACCGACATGTCTGCGCAGGCACGCCGTCGCGAACACATCACCGCCTATCTCCGCGAAGTCTCCCTCCAGCAGACGACGCTGGTTGTCGACAACGGCCGGCGCAAAACAGTCTGGCAGCTCCCCGAAATCAAACTCGACCTCAGCCACAAGGCCAGCCGCAGCGTCATTGCCGGCCGCGCCGTCGTCGCCAGTTTGACCGGCCCGTGGTCATTTGACTTCCAGACCAACGAGGCCGCCGAGTCTCAGTTGCTGACCATTCAAGCCAAGGTGGCGGGCATCAACCCACGGGGACTGTCTCGCCAGGTCCCTGCGATGTCCCCGTTCGAGCAAGTCGACGTGCCCCTCGACGGCGAAACCCTCCTCACACTCAACGCCAAGGGCGGATTGGAAACGGCATCCTTCGCCCTGGTCGCGCGTCCAGGACACATCGGTGTCGGCGCCGCTGTCCGTCAGTCAGCAACGATCGAAAGCGGCGCCGTGCGCGGGACCTATGATCCCGCTCATGCACGCTTCGTGATTACCGAGGCCCTCGCCTCGATCGACGGCAACCGTCTCGACATGGCTGGCGACATCGCCAAGTCGGCCTCTCCAGCAGCAGACGGCCTGCCGCAATGGGCGTTTCAATTTGCGTCGCGATCAGGCCACCTTGCCCCCGTCGCCCCCGGCGCAGCGCCCGTTCCGATCGACACGCTGAGTGTCCGTGGTCAGGCCGTGCCCGAGGCCGGCCGGCTTCAACTCGAAGAGATGATCCTCGAAGCTGGCGGCGCAGCAGTCACCGCACGCGGCATCGTCAGCGACGTTACAACCGACGCGAACCGTGCAACCGGCCTGGAAGCCCGCCTGGCGCCGATGCCCTTGGCGCGGTTGATCGCCCTTTGGCCATCATCTGTCCTGCCGGAAGCCCGCAGCTGGCTGGCGACCCATGTCACGCGCGGCCAGCTCAACAGCGGCGCATTCCGCTATGCGAGCACCGGTGACAATCGGCTGTCCATGTCCCTCGACTTCGGCGCAACGACCATTCTGCCGACCGATGGGGGTGTCCCACTCGATGCGCCACGCGGATCGCTCCGTATCGAAGGCGGCAATCTTGAACTGACCATCCCCGACGCGAGCCTTGGGGTCGAGGGACGCCGGCTAGCCCTGAAAGGCATTCGTTTCACCGCGGTCGACACCGCCGACAACACGACGCCGGTTGGCGAACTCGTTTTTCGTGTGCTTGGCCCCTTGGCCTCCGTTGTCGATATTGCCGACCGGGAGCCTTTCCGCGCGCTCAAGTCACGCGGCATAAATTTGCACGCGCCTGAAGGGCGCGTCGACGGCCAGTTCAAGATCCAGCTCCCCTTGAATGGCAAAATCCACGCCACCGACGCACGCGTCGAAGGTCGGTTGCGCGTCATCGATGGTCGCCTCCGACAAGCCTTCGGACCCCACGACGTGACCGGTGCCAAGATCGACGTGGAAATCAGCGAGACCGCCGTCGATGCACGCGGCGACTTTCTGCTGAAAGGCATTCCCGTCAAATTTGCCGGCCAGCATTTCTTGAACACCACGCCCGATCGCCAATCGCCGTTGCGATTGAC
>JANYHP010000463.1 GCA_025359005.1 Hyphomicrobiaceae bacterium
GATGGCGGCTGGCCGGGGCTTGTTGGTCGGGGGCTCATGGAGGTGCGTCTTTCGTGGCGGCATCGGGGGCGGCTTTGTATTGCCGCGTGTACGCCTTCTGCATCGTCGCGAGGACGTCGTCGAGGCCGAGGCGTGTCAGGCCTGCGCGATAGCTGTCCCAATCGACGTCCACGTTGCGCGCGCCGAGGATCCAGGCCTGCTGATATTCGAGCATGACGGCAACGATCTGCGGCCATTTGCGATCGACGCGGCGGCGTTCGGCGGCGTCCAGATTGACGCCGGGGAAGTCGTCGATCAGGTAGGCGCCGCGTGCATACATATCGATGCCAGACTGGGCTGCCGGGTCTGTCCATTGCGCTTCGTAGGCATAGTCCTGGGGGAAGCCGATGGGAATTTGCGCGCCGATCTCCCACATCTGCGTGTTGACGGCCTTTTTGGCCGCGAGGATTTCGGGTTTGAAGCGCGGCGCGCCACCGATCATCGTGTAGTGCACACCTTCGACGCCGAAGTTGGCGAGGCGACGGCCTTCGGGCGAGAAATAGAAATCGAACAGCTTGATCGTTTCGATCGCGTGCGTGTTGGTGTGGCTGATGGCCCAGCCATCGGCACGCACGCGGGCGCGGCGATTCTCCTCGATGCGGCGACCGCTGACGCTGGCGGGCGGTGGCATGGCGAGGAACTTCAGGCCGGGTACGCGGTCGGCGAACACGGCGTTGTAGCCGGCGGTGCTGGCGAACCAATCGTGCGTCATGCCGCCCAGATTGTTGCCGAGCATGACTTCGCGGGCGCGGGCGCCGCGCGTGAAAATCTCGCGGTCGATGAGCCCTTCGCTGTACCACTTGGCGACGTTGCGGATGGCGATGCGGTAGTTCGGCTCGGCATAGGGATGATGCACGATGCCGGCGTCGAGGAAGAAATCGTGGTTGGCTTCCGAGCCGGACGAGCGCGCATCCCACAGCGTGAAGAGACGGCCGAGTTCGCTTGATTCGCGGGCGAAGAAGGGGACCTCGTCGCGGCGTCCATTGCCATTGGGGTCGCGGTCGCGAAAGGCTTTCAGAACCTCATAGAGTTCATCCACTGTGGTGGGAACGGCAAGCCCGAGCTTTTCGAGCCAATCGTGGCGGATGAACCAGCCGCGGGCGAAGGTGCCATCGGGCAGGTAGGGGATGAAGTACACGTGACCATCGGGGCCGGTGATGGCGCGCCGCACATCCGGATTGGCGGCGAGATAAGCGCGGAGGTGTGGCGCGTGTTCGTCGATGAGCGTGTCTAGCGGAATGAATGCGCCTTCGAGGCCGTAGCGGATAAACTGCGCCTTGAGGCCGTCGCCGGCGACGATGTCGGGGAGCGCGCCGGCGACCAGCATGAGGTTGAAGGCCTCGCGGCTGGACGCGGCGGCGGTCGATGCGACGCTGCGCAGGCGGATGCCGGTCAGGCGCGTGAGTTCCTTGGCAACGGGCCAGTCCTCGCGCCAGGTGTACTTTTCGCGGAAATGCATGTGGATGGTGAGGTCAAGCGGTTCGGCGGCCTGCGTTCGCGATGGCGCGACGAGCAGGCACAGAAGGGCCAGGAAACTGATGAGCGCGCGCGTCATTCCTTGACCCCGCCGAGGGTCATGCCGCGGGTGAAGACGCGCAGCAGCCAAGGATAGAGCAGCAAAATCGGGATCAACGAGGTGACGATCACAGCGGCCGTCATCGTCTCGAAGCTGTAAGAGGCGGTGGCGAGGCGGGCGGCCATCGCATCATCGGCGCGGAGGTCGACGACGATCTTCTTGAGGTAAACCTGCAGCGGCACCTTGTGCGCGTCGAACAGCAGCACCATCGACCAGAAATAGCCGTTCCACCGCGCCACCAGGCACAACAACGCAACCGTGGTGATCGTCGGCACCACCATGGGCATGGCGACGTAGCGCAGCAGCTGGACGTCGTCGGCGCCATCGAGGCGGGCGGCCTCCTCGTAGGCCGCGGGTAGCTGCTCGAACGCATTGCGCAGCAGGATCACGTTGAAGGCCGAGCAGGCGAACGCGATGACGATGCCGAGGCGGCTGTCGAGGAGGCCGAGGTCGCGGATGTTGAGGAAAAATGGGATCATTCCGGCATGGAACCACAGCGTGAAGGCGATCAGGAAATTGAAAGCGCGGCGACCTTTGAGGCGGGAACGGGAGAGTGCATAGGCACCGGGGACGATGAGGGCGAGGCTCGTGGCGGTGCCGGCGATGGCGTAGAAAAACGTGTTTGCGTAGGCGATCCAGAAGGCGCGCTCGCCGAGCACCTGGGCGTAGGCGGCAAGCGTGACGTCGACCGGCCACAACAGAACGCGACCGGCGGTGACGGCGGCACCCGAGCTCAGGGAAACCGCCATGATATAGATGAACGGATAGAGCGAGACGGCGACGACGACGAGCATGAGCGCTGCATTGATGTGGCCGAAGAGACGGTCGCCGCGCGTGTAGGCGAGCGCGGGATCTTGTGGTGTGCGCGTGGCCGGTGTGGGATTTTGTAAATCGTCGTTCGGCATGCGGGCCGTCACCACAGTGTCGCGGTCGAGACGCGACGGCTCAGGGTATTGGCGCCCCATACCAGCGCAAGAGCGACGATCGCGTTGAACAATCCTGCGGCTGCGGCCAGGCCATAATCGCCGGTCTGCAATCCCGCGCGATAGATGTAGGTGGCGATCACGTCTGACGTTGCATACGTGGCCGGTTGATAGAGCAGCACGATGTACTCAAAGCCCACCTCGATCACGTGGCCGACTTTGATCAGCGCCAGTATGATGATCGTCGGCACCAGCGCGGGGAGCGTGATGTGGCGGATCAGCTGGATGCGCGATGCGCCATCGAGACGGGCGGCCTCATAGAGGGCTGGGCTGATGCCGGCAATGGCCGCGAGATAGACAATGCTGTCAAAGCCGGCTTCCTTCCAGATGCCGGAACCGATGTAGATGGTTCGGAAATACCCGGGAATGGTGAGGAAGTAGAGCTGGTCGAAGCCGAGCCCGGCGCGCGCGATATTGATCGCACCGTTCGAGGGCGCCAGGAGCGCCACCACCAAACCGGCGATGATCACAACAGAGATGAAGTGCGGCAGGTAGGCGACGATCTGCGCGAAGCGGCGGAAGCGACCGTCGCCGAGCTCGTTGAACATCAGTGCCAGCAGAACCGGAACAGGGAACGCGATCACCAGCGACAGGATGCCGAGCGTCAACGTGTTGGCGATGGCGCGGCGGAACTGCTCGTCGCCGAAGAGCGCCGCGAAATTTTCGAGACCCACCCAGGGGCTCGCGGCGACGCCTTTGTAAAGGCTGTAGTCTTTGAAGGCGATGATCAACCCGAGCATGGGTTTGTAGAGAAAAACCGCAAACCAGATCAGCAACGGCGCCAGCATCGCATACAACTGCCAATCGTCGCGGAGTGCGGTGCGCCAGCCATCGAGGGTGGCGCGCAGCGGCGCCGCCGGATGGTCCGGGGGCGTCGCGGGTGCTGGTTCAGGTGTGGCAGTCGACAAGCGGGGTGGCATGGCTTGGCCGGTGGTTCAGGTCGAGAGTGCGGGTATGTCGGGGCAGGCTCGGAAGGCGCGGGGCCTACCCATCGGCGAAGTCTAACAGGACCCACACCGCGGCGCACGCGACCAGAAATCAGTCGGCACATCCTTGCGTGCACGTCAGCGATAACTTTGACTGACGCTTCGAGCAATTCTTCTTTTTTGACGTCGGCCTGCATCTCGGCTCGCGGTCTCGGTCCGTGCGCCGCCATGTACGAGGGCGTCTATTGGCCAAACATGACTAAAGGCAAGGTGACTTATGCCGGCTGCGTCCGCTTCCTGCCCCACACCGACTTGATCGTCGGCGGCACGACCGGCGTCGAAGGACTGACGCGACCGTTCAAGTGCACGGGCGCCATCCCGTCATCGGACGCAGACTTCAAGTTCACATTCGAGGAGCAGCCAGTCGAAGCCAAAATGCGCTTCGTAAATCCGTTGCCCGGCTGATCGACGCAGTGCCCCCTTCGGTGACGCCCTGTGCGCCGGCGTGCTGTTAACGATGTCAAAGAGCAGGTGGATGCCGTTTGGACCGGCGCCCGATTGAACCTCCAGTATACGCCCATTTGGGGATGGGGAGATTGAACTGCTGCATTTTCTAGTCTTGGCTGCATTTCTGGAATGAAGTCGCCGTTTTTTGCCATCCGACAGGACGGGGCCTGCGGCGACGGCGCGCGACGACCCCACTTGTGCCTAGCTATCCCCGCCTTTAACGCTCGGCGCCATAGCGGGCGGACTGCCGCACGCGCCCCGATCCGGACCGTTCGCCCATGCGCATCGAATACCATCGCACCTTGCTGGCCGACCGCGTGCGCAACGACGCTTTCCACGAGGCGCTCCGCCGCGTCATCGTGCCGGGCAAGACGACGGTGGTCGATATCGGCTGCGGTACGGGTTTTCTCGGGTTCATGGCCGCCAAGCTCGGCGCCAAGCGGGTGGTGCTGATCGAGACGGCCGAGATCGCGGCGCTCGCCAAAACGCTGGCTCGGGCCAACAAGTTGCGCAACATCGAGGTTGTGCCTGCGCACTCGACGGAACTGGAGCCGCCGGAGCGCTTCGACGTCGCGGTCTCGGAAACGCTCGGCAACTACGCGTTCGAGGAAAACATCATCGAGACGCTGTCAGATGCGCGCGATCGCTACCTGGAGCCGGGCGGCGTTCTCATTCCGGGGAAAGTCACGCAGTTCATAACGCCTGTGGTCAATGGCAAGCTGCACGACGACCTGACGACGTGGGACAACGTGGGCTTCGGCCTGACGTTCGGCGCCGCGCGCGAAATGGGGCTCAACAACATCTACGTGCGCTGGTTGTCAGGGGCTGATCTACTCGATGGTGGTGCTGCCGTGCAGACGTGGGACAGCGTCGACCTCAATCGGGCCACCAAGACGACGCGCGCGGGCACAGTGACGTGGGCTTTGGCGAAACCTGCTCGCATTTCGGGCCTGGCCATCTGGTGGTCGGCGGAGTTGGTGGACGGCGTCGTTCTCGGCACTGGGCCGTTTGACCCGCGCACGCACTGGGAACAGCTGTACCTGCCGGTCGCCGAGCCTATCGACGTCAAGGCGGGCGAGACGTTGACGGCGCGCATTCGCTCCACCACGTCCTATGGGGCCGGCACCAACGTCACATGGACCGTGGCGGTTGCCGACGCCAAAGGCCGTGAGCGGATCAAGCATGCGCAGGACTTGAGCAAGGGCTTCCTGCCGTGAGGTGTGCTTGACGGGGCACGCGGTTCGCCGTCTTTGTGGCGTCGCGTGCTGGAGAAAAAAAGCGGAGTGCTTGCCATGTCCATCGATAGTGTCGTCGGCCTCGATCATGTGGTCGTTGTCGTGCGTGATCTTGATCGCGCGGCGCTGCAGTGGCAGCGGCTCGGGTTCACGGTGAGCCCGCGCGGGGTTCACAGTGCGCACATGGGCACGGCCAATCATACGCTCATGCTGGGAGAGGACTATCTCGAACTGATGGGCGTGCTGACGCCGACCGAGCGCAATGCGCCGACACGGGCGCAATTGGAAAAGCGGGAAGGTATCGAGCGCGCGGCGTTTACGACGCTGGACGCGGCGGCGGGCGTCGCTGCGTTGCGCGCGC
>JANYHP010000545.1 GCA_025359005.1 Hyphomicrobiaceae bacterium
CTCCGCGCCGACAACGCCGTGGCAGCGCCGCAGCGCGACTCCCTTGACAGAGCGGGTTGTCCGAAGGGACGCGTCCCTTCGGCGGGGTATGGGGCTGGCCCCGGTTCGTGCGTGAGCACGAAAGCTGTTGCCGCGAGCGCAATTCTTGATCGTTTCTACACAAACGACCACACGCGGACGTTTACGTTAAATCATAATGCCTGCTGATTATGCAGCCGGAGCGTGCTATTGTCTGAGCATAACTTCCGTTGCACTCGTGGGCGCTCGAGAGCTTGTCGATCACCGCGACGGAGGCGTGGCTGGCGAAATGGGTTGGGGTCTGCAATGGGCCCGACACCTCCTTAAGCGAGCCGGTGATGCTAAGACTGGTGTACCGTTGAGCGCGGCGTGCGCGGAGCAATCCGCAAGTGTCGTGTCTGCCGGAAGAACAGAACCCCGGTCGCTTAAAAGAACCGGGTCGCGGTTGGCCGATCCGCGCTTAGAGACGCATCACATCCCTGCCACGGCGCGGTGACGCCGCACACCGGGGACCTCGGACAGAGGTCGCAGACGGGATGCAAATCCCGCGAGGCGATCGACCCGCCGAGGTTGCCCACCCGAAAGGCCGTCGCGGCGACAACCGCGTACCACGGGTGATGCTCAGATCCACGACGGCGGTGCCGTGCGTGGGTCTGGGTGTTGGTGCTTACCAGCGGATGGTGCTGTTATAGCCCGGCACGTTGATCCGCACGAACCCGGCCTGGGTATCGACACGGACCATCGTATGCGGCGCGTCCACCCGAACCTTGGTGCGCTTGGACGTCGATACGACGTGCGTCGTCGGCGCGTTGACGACGGTCTTGCCGTTCCGTGTCGTCACAGTGGTGGATCGCGAAGCCATCGCCGTCGTGCTGGCCATGATCACGGCGACAGTGGCACAGGCCGCCAATTTGATTGAGCGTTGCATGGTGTTCTCCTGCGGTTCTGGTGTGCGGCGGACTCTGGCCGACCGCAGACCCGCTTGCAACCCGAACAACTGAACGCGTCTCAGCGACGCACGCGCCACCGAACACCGCGACAGCAATCGTCAGCATCGTCACACGTTGAGCCTCGGCTATTTCGCCTTCTTCTGCACCCGGGCATCGAAGCGCGCCACGTCGACGACGACGCGCTCGTGCGTGCCGGAGCCGATCAACTCCATATCGTCACGCGCCGCGACGCGAAACGAGACCGTGCGCCCGTCGACGGCAACCACTTCAGCCACGGCCTCGACGCCCATCCCAACCGGTGTCGCTGCGAAATGCTTCACGTCCAGATGCGTGCCAAGGCTTTGAAAGCCCTGCGGCAGTAGCTCTTCGATGGCCACGAGGGCCGCCGCCTCGATGAGATTGATCATCACGGGCGTGGCCAGCACTGCGACCCGGCCACTGCCGACGCGCGGCGCGGTATGCTCGACGCCGACCGCGAGGCGCGCCGTTCCCTTGAGGCCGACATGGAGTTTCGACACATCGACCATGAGCTCTCACGTTCCATTGCTGTGAAGGGCGGCGCGCGTTTACGCAGCCACGCGCGCCTTGGCATCTTCGATGATCATGTCGGAGGCCTTCTCCGCGATCATCACGACGGGCGCGTTGGTATTACCCGAGATCATCGTCGGCATGATCGAGGCATCCACCACGCGCACGCCGTCAAGTCCATGCACGCGCAACCGCTCATCCACCACGGCAAGCGGATCACGCCCCATTTTCGCAGTGCCGCACGGATGGAAGATCGTCGTGCCCTTGGCGCGGGCGAACGCCATCAGCGCCGCGTCGCTCTCCACGTCGAAGCCCGGCACATGCTCGGCCACCACCATGTCGGCGAACGGCTGCTGCGCCACGATTTTGCGATTGAGGCGCATCGCATCGAGCAGCACGCGCCGGTCCGCTTCCGCCGCCAGATAATTACTGACGATGGCCGGTGGCGCCTTGGGGTCTGCGCTAGCAATCTTCAGTGTGCCGCGGCTTTCAGGGCGCAACTGACACACCGATGAGATCACGCCCGGAAACGGATGCAGACCCTGGCCCGGCCCTTCCGCGGACAACGGCATGAAATGAAACTGGATGTCCGGCGTTTCCAACTCCGGCCGCGATTTCGCGAAGATGCCGACGACACCGGCACCGATGGTCAACAGGCCGCGCCGATTGAACACATAGTCGAGCCCGACGCGCAGTTGCTTGAGTTTGGAATGCCAGATGTCGTTGAGGCTGCCTTCGCCACGGCAGCGATAGACGAAGCGCGCCTGATAGTGATCCTGCAGATTTTCACCGACGCCGGGGAGGTCATGGCGCACGGCAACGCCGGCGGCCGTCAACGCGGCGCCGGGTCCGATACCGGACAGTTGCAAGATCTGCGGGCTGCCGATTGCGCCTGCTGCCAGCACCACCTCGCGCCGCGCGATGATCGTGCCCGGCTTGCCGCCGAACGTGCCGCGCACGCCCGTGACGCGGCGGCCGTCGAGTGTCAGCGACGCGATCTCACCGTGCGTGATGACAGCCAGGTTCGCCCGCGTTTGCACGGGATGCAGGTAGCCGACAGCGGTGGAGCAACGGCGGCCGTTCTTGTTGGTAAGCTGGAAGTAACCGACGCCTTCCTGGCTGGCGCCGTTGAAGTCGCGGGTGAACGGAATACCAGCGGCGACGGCTGATTTGACGAAGGCGTCGCACAGCGGATTTTCCATCCGCACATCTTCGACCGACAGCGGCCCGCCGACGCCATGCAGATCGTCCGCGCCGCGCTGCTGGTTCTCGGCGCGCTTAAAATACGGAAGACAATCGCGGAACGACCAGCCGGCATTGCCGAGCTGGCGCCACACGTCGTAGTCCTCGGCCTGGCCACGCACATAGAGCAGGCCGTTGATGGCGCTCGAGCCGCCGAGCACGCGCCCGCGCGGCCAGTTGACCATGCGCCCGCCGAGTTCCGGTTCCGGCCCCGAGCCGAACTGCCAGGTGAGCTTGGGGTTGGTGATGTTGCGATAATAGCCGGCGGGAATGTGGATCCACGGATTGGTGTCGCGCCCGCCGGCTTCGATGAGCGCGACGGTGACGCGTGGGTCGTCGCTCAGCCGGTTGGCCAGCACGCAGCCTGCCGAGCCCGCGCCGACGATCACGTAATCGAATGTCTGCCCTGTCATGCTGCTGCGCCCCCGACCCCGCTCGATTTGAGGCGCACTGTAGAGGCGTGCGCGCTCGATTGCCAACGCTCAGGTTGCAGTGGTGCCATACCCCTTTGCATCGGCTGTTTTCGGGTCGCTCGAAAGGCTGAGACGGGGTAGATCGCGTCTTCTCGCACGTGCATTTCAGGAACCCACCCATGCTCGCTCGCCACTGGATCATGCTGATTGTGCTGTCGGTGCTGTGGGGGGGCACGTTCGTGTTCGCCAAGGAGGCGCTGCCGTTTTTGCCGCCGTTGACGCTCACGCTGGCGCGTGTGGCAATTGCGACGGCCGTGCTGGTGCCGATTGTGCTGGCGATGGGACAGCACCTGCCGCGAGACAGAAACGCGTGGCGCGACTTCGCGGTGATGTCGATCCTCAACAATGTCATTCCGTTCGGCCTGATCTTCTGGGGTCAGACGATGATCGGTAGCGGACTGACATCGGTGATGAATGCGACGACGCCGTTGATGTCGCTGCTCGTCGCACGCGGGTTTGCGGGGGAAGCCCTGGCGGCGAACAAGATTGCGGGTATTGCGATTGGCGTTCTCGGCGTGGCCGTGCTCGTCGGGCCGTCGGCGCTGACGGGCGACCGCGCCAGCGCCATGGGCATGCTGCTGGTTGTCGCGGGCACACTCTCGTATGGGCTTTCAGCATTGTGGGGCCGGCGCTTCAAGGCGGTGCCGCCGATCGTGTCGGCTGCCTCGCAACTGGTCTGCTCGACGCTGATGATGATCCCGATTGCCGGCGCGGCCGATCGATTCTGGCTGCTGCCGATGCCCTCACATGCCGCCATCGTTGCGGTCGTTGCGATGGGCGTGCTGTCGACCGCGTTGGCGTACATTCTCTTTTTCCGCATCATGGCGGAGGCGGGCTCCAACAACGTCATGCTGGTCACGCTGCTGATCCCGTTAAGCGGCATTACGCTCGGTGCGCTGCGGTTCGGGGAAGCTCTCAGCTTCAATCAAGCCGTCGGTGCGGCCATCATCGCCGCCTCGCTGCTGGTGATCGACGGGCGGTTGTTCCGTCTCGGCTCGCCGGCGCGGACGTAGCTTTTGCCATGCACTTGCTGATCGCCTTCGCGTCCGCGATGGGTGCGAAACGTCTGCTGAAGATTTCGGCCGCTGCCTTTCCGGCGCCATCGTGCTGCTTGCCGCTCTCGTCGCCACGGAGTTGTATTCCCGCACCTGCGTCATAGTGCTGTTGGACAGCGCGGCCTATGATACGCTGGAAGATGTCGCTCACGTCGATAGCGATGCCGTCGCCGACTGCGCGGTGATCCGGCCGACGCTGCCTCGCCTGTTTATCCCCATTTCCGACGGACGGTTCCATGATCCGCACTCTGCTCGTAGCATTTGCTTTTTTTGCCGCTGGCGCTGCGAGCACGCGCGCGGAGGTGTTCGTGTTCGACAAGGGGTACACCGCGCTCGTGTTCTCCTGGTCGCATCTCGGCCTATCGAGGCAGCAGGCGCGCTTCAATGCTTTTGAAGGCACCATCGACATCGATGCGGCGAACCCGGAAAACAGCAAGGTCGATATAACAATCCGCACGGCCAGCGTTCAATCCGGCATCGACACCTTCGATCGCATCCTGCGCAGCCCCGATTATTTCGACGCCACCACCTACCCGGTCATCACGTTCCGCTCGACCGCGGTTAAACGTACCAGCGAAGTGACGGCCGACGTCACCGGTGATCTGGACATCCGCGGCAAATCCGTGCCCGTCGTACTTGCAGTGACCTTGAACCAGTTCGGCGCGCATCCATCGGGCGCGGCCAATCCCGCATACGCTGGAAAAAAGGTCGCGGCTTTCTCGGCCAAGACCGGGGTCTCGCGCAGCGCCTGGGGCATGGGCCGCGGCGCACCGCTCGTCTCGGACGAAGTGGAGATCACCATCGAGACCGAACTGGTGAGCAAGGAGTGATACTGACCGCCAAAATGTTTGAGTGATGCTGCCGCTGGCCGCGCGTGCCGGCCGGCTCCGCGAGAGCGGTGTCGGCACGCGCAATCGAAGACAAGGACCAACGGTCAATTGTTTTGACCGTTGGTATGAGGCATTGAACCACTGTCGTGCTTGACCGGACGGCCGGGCGGGTCATAACAGGCGCAAACCCATTCGGAACGCGCGCCCATGTCTGCAACACCCATGTCTGCAACACCCATGCCTGCAACACCAATGTCTGCAACACCGTCCGCCCAAGCCCATCTCGACCAGCTGGAAACCCGCGATCCGGAGGCCCGCGAGCAGGCCTTGTTCGCCATGCTGCCAAGCCTGCTGGCGCGTGCGGTGGCGCATGCGCCAGGCTGGGCCGCGCAGCTCGACGGCATCGACATAACGCGGATAACGTCGCGCGCGGCATTGGCCACGTTACCGCTGCTGAAGAAGGCGGCGCTCAAGGATTTGCAAGCGGCGCGCCCGCCGTTCGGAGGCTTTGCCACCGGCGAGGCCGGCAGCATGGGGCGCATCATGATGTCGCCCGGCCCAATCTTTGAGCCCGAAGGCCGCGGGGAAGATTGGTGGCGCTCCGCCCGCGCCTTGTTCGCGGCCGGCGTGCGGAAGGGCGATATCGTGCACAACACGTTTGCCTATCACCTGACGCCGGGCGGCTGGATTCTCGACGCGGGCGCGCGCGCGCTCGGATGCGCCGTGATCGCCGCTGGACCTGGCAACACCGAACAACAGCTCGAGGCCATCGGGCACCTCAAGCCAACCGTCTACGTCGGCGTGCCGGACTATCTCAAGATCCTGCTCGACAAGGCTGCCGAGGCGGGCAAGGACGCGTCGTCGATCAAGCGCGCGCTGGTCTCCGGCGGAGCATTGTTTCCCTCACTCCGCGCCGAATACAAGGCGCGCGGTGTAGACGTTTTCCAATGCTATGCCACGGCCGATCTCGGCATCATCGCCTACGAAAGCCCAGGCCCGGACGGCACGGTCGACGGCATGATCGTCGAGGAGGGCGCGCTGGTCGAGATCGTCCGCCCTGGCACTGGTGATCCCGTGCCAGACGGCGAGGTCGGCGAGATGGTCGTCACCACGTTCAATCGCGACTATCCGATGATCCGCTTCGCGACCGGCGATCTCTCGGCCGTACTCCCCGGCCTCTCGCCGTGCGGCCGCACCAACCGGCGCATTCGTGGCTGGCTCGGCCGCGCCGACCAGACGACCAAGGTCAAGGGCATGTTCGTGCATCCCGAGCAGATCGCAGCGCTGGCCAAGCGGCACCCGGAGTTGGGTCGCGTGCGCCTCGTCGTCGGTCGCGACGGTGAGCAAGACACGATGACGTTGCAGGCGGAAACCGCCGTGCCGAGCGACGCGCTGGCGGCTGTCGTCGCGACGAGCTTGCAGGCCCTCACCAAGCTCAAAGGCGCCATCGCGTTTGCCGCGCCGGGCACGCTGCCCAACGACGGCAAGATCATCGCCGATGACCGGACGTATGGGTAGGGACCAGCAATCCGTCGGGCGCAAACGCGCGACCAGCACCGTCCCCCTTTTTCTTTCCCGGATATCCGCCGCGCCGACGCGGCGCTAAGGTTTGCTGGAACGCAAAGCACTCGGATTGTCAGCGCGGATGCGCGAAGGCGGCTACGACGGTGGCCAGGCCAAAGGTCCAACCGAACGCTCGCTGCTATCAATGCGCCGAGTGCGCACTACTTCGCCGTGAACTCGACGGGGCGCGTTTTCCGCGCCAAGGCATCCAGGACCGCATTGACGACCTTGGGCTCGTCGCCTTCGAAGAACGCCTTGGCGACTTCTACATACTCGTTGATGACCGCCTTGGCCGGCGCGGTGGGCCGCGCGATCAGCTCAAACATCGCGCACCTGAGTGTCGCGCGGATGATCGCGTCAATGCGGTTGAGGCGCCAGCCGGCGGCGAGTTGCGCGTCGAGCGGCGGATCGATCTCCAGCTGCCGCGCGACGGTGCCGCGCACGATCTCCTCGAAAAGCACGGGATCGGCGTCGGCGACTGTCTGGTCGTCGGCCGCCTCGCCGAACCGATGTGCCGCGAACTCGGCAATGACAGCGCTGATGTCGGTTGCCGCGAGGTCCATCTGATACAGCGCCTGCACTGCCGCCAGCCGCGCTTGGCTGCGCCGCGCCTCCGACGCGCCGGCCAGAGCCGCCAGCCCGCCCGGTGCTGCAGGGTTTTCTGTTGCAGCGCTCATTCCTGGACATCCTCGAAGGCGCGCGCCAACTGCACCAGCGACAGGCACGCGCGCACGGCGTCCCCACCTTTGCCACGACGGCCGCCGGTCGCCCGCGCCATCGCCTGGGCCTCGGTATCGACCGTGAGGATGGCGTTGCCGAGCGGCACCCGCGCGCCCATCGCGACGTCCATCAGCCAATGATTGGCGTTGTTGCAGACGATATCGTAATGCGCGGTCTCGCCCCGAATGACGCAGCCGAGCACGATCGCCCCATCGTAGCGCGCCCCGGCTTCTTCCGCTGGAATCAGGCCCGAGGCCACGGCCAGTCCCAACGCCTGGGGAATTTCCAGCGCGCCCGGCACGACCACTTTTTCATACGTAGCGCCCGAGGCCTTCAATTCCGCCAAGGCACCTTCGAGCAGCGCGTCGGCCACCGCCTCGTAATAGCGCGACTCGATGATGAGCACATGCGCCTTGATCTCGACCGTCTGAGGCGGTGCCTTCGATTTTCCAGCCATGTCGCGTCAACCGATCTTCCGGTGGCCGACGATGCGCAGGCCATAGCCCTCGAGACCCACATAGGAGTGCCCCGACGAGTTGGACAGCAGCACCATCTCGCTTACGCCCAGGTCGCGCAAGATCTGCGACCCGATGCCGATTTCAACTTCGCGCCGCTCGCGCCCGGGACGTATGGGCGCCACGCCTGCGTCGCTGCCGCCCTGCGTGTCGATCCACTGTGAGACGGCCTTGGGCCGAAGATCGCGGATGATGACAACGACACCGCGGCCTTCAGCGGCAATCATCTCCATGGCGCGCGCGATCTGCGTCGGTTGCTCCGCATCGCGGCCGATGCCGAGCAAGTCGGAGGCCGGATCGACGGCGTGCACGCGCACCAGCACCGGCCCAGGTTGCGTCAGATCGCCCCGCACCAATGCCATGTGCTGCACGGCATCCACCGTGGTTTCGTAGGCCACCATGCGGAAGCCGCCGCCG
>JANYHP010000467.1 GCA_025359005.1 Hyphomicrobiaceae bacterium
TCGCGCGCAACACGCAGCTGTTCATCCAGCAGGAAACCGGCACGATGCGCACCGCCGACATCTGGGGCGGCAGCCATTATGTCGAGCGGCTGACCTACGAACTGGCCATGAAGGCGCAGGCCCATATCGACGAAGTGGAAAAGCTCGGCGGCATGACCAAGGCAATCGCGGCCGGCATTCCGAAGCTGCGCATCGAGGAGGCCGCTGCCCGCACCCAGGCGCGCATCGACAGCGGCCGGCAGACCATCGTCGGCGTCAACAAGTTCCGCGTCACCGACGAGGCCAAGATCGACATCCTCAAAGTCGACAACAAAAGCGTGCGCGCCCAGCAGATCGCCAAACTCGACCGCCTGCGCGGCGAACGCGATCCGGCGGCAACCAATGCGGCACTGGCCGCGCTGACCGAGGGCGCGCGGGGCCGAGGCAACCTGCTCGATCTGGCGGTGAAGGCGGCGCGGGCGAAGGCCACCGTGGGCGAAATGAGCGATGCGCTGGAAGCCGTGTACGGCCGCCACCGCGCCGAGATCCGCTCGGTTGCCGGCGTCTACCGCAATGAGGCCATGGGGGGCGGTATGGGGGGCGGGAAAGGCAACACGATGAGCCAGGAAGTTGATCGCGTGCGCGCGCTTGTCGAAGGGTTCGCCGAAGCCGATGGCCGCCGCCCGCGCATCCTCGTCGCCAAGATGGGCCAGGACGGCCACGACCGCGGCCAGAAGGTAATCGCCACGGCGTTCGCCGATCTCGGCTTCGATGTCGATATCGGCCCGCTGTTCTCGACGCCGGAAGAAGTGGCACGGCAGGCGGTCGAGAACGACGTGCACATCGTCGGCGCCTCGTCGCTCGCCGCCGGCCACTTGACGCTGGTGCCAGAGTTGCGCGCCGCGCTGGAGAAAGAGGGCCGCGGCGATATCATGATCGTCGTCGGCGGCGTCATCCCGCCCGGTGACTACGACGCGCTGTTTAAGGCCGGCGCCAAAGCCGTGTTCGGCCCCGGCACCAACATCCCAGTCGCGGCAGCGGATTTGATCGGCAAGCTCAACGCGTCTCTGGGTTACGGGCCTAAAGTGGCGGCAGAGTAGAGGGCAGCAACGGCACAATAGAGTTCGCGTCGTGCACCGAGCCACGCGCTTCTGCGTCACCCATGGGCCGCGAATGACACTATACAGGTGCTGCAGCCCACACGATTGCATCGTCCGATACCATCCCCGGAAGGCACCATGATCGCTCCGCACATTTTCAATCTTGGCCCCACCGTGCTGCAGCGCGGGCTGACGATCCCGGCGCTGCATCTCGCCTATCAAACCTACGGCACGCTTGCCTCCGACAAGCGCAACGCGGTGCTGTATCCGACCAGTTATGGCGCCCAGCACAGCGATATCGACTGGTTGATCGGGCCTGGGCGCGTGCTCGATCCGGCGAAGTATTTCATCATCATTCCGAACCAGTTCGGCAACGGCCTCTCGTCGTCGCCGTCGAACCTCGCCGAGCCGTACGGCCTCGGCCGCAATCCGGTGTTCACCCATTGGGACAACGTGCACGCCCAGAAGCGATTGGCCGAAGAGGTGTTCGGGATTGAAAGGTTCGCGCTCGTCTACGGCTGGTCCATGGGCGGCCAGCAGGCGTTGCACTGGGGCGCGTTGTTTCCGGACAAAGTCGAGCGCATCGCCGCGCTGTGTACGGCAGCCCGCACCGCGCCGCACAACAAGGTGTTCCTGGAAGGCGCGCGCGCGGCGCTCTGTGCGGATCCGGCGTGGAATGGGCTGACGTTTACGACGCGGCCCTTGCGCGGCCTGCGCGCCTTCGCGCGGGTATATGCTGGCTGGGCGTTGAGCCAGCCGTTCTATGCGCAGGAACTCTGGCGCGGCGCGGGCTATGTTTCCGTCGAGGATTTCCTGGTGCGCAACTGGGAAGGCAATTTCCTGCGCCGCAGCCCGGACGATCTTTTGTCCATGCTGGAGACGTGGTCGCAGTCCGACATCTCCGACAACGTCGTCCACAAGGGCGACCTCAAGGCCGCGCTGGGCGCCATCACCGCGCGCGCAATCATCATGCCTGGCTCTACCGACCTCTACTTCACTGCCGAGCACAGCGAAGACGAAACTGCGCAGATGCCCAATGCCGAGTTTCGGCCCATCGCGTCTCTCTGGGGGCACCGCGCTGGCAATCCGATCTTCTGTCCCGCAGATGAGGCGGTCATCCGAACCGCCGTCGCAGACCTTATGGGGCGCTAGTGTTCCGGTTCCGACATTTGCTTCCCGTTTCGGCGACGTATCAAGCAAATGTCGGAGCCATAAGGAACACTAGCAACCTCATGATTCTAGTGTAGCTTTTGCATCTGACGTTTGGTTTCGAGCCAAGCCGCGCACGGGTGCCAAACGTCAGATGCGCTACACTTGAGCATTTTCCACCAAAGTGGACACCGGTTTGGTGCAGAAAATGCGATAAACAAAGGGCTAGAGCGCTTTCCTCGATCCAAACCAAGTGGAAAGCGCTCTAGCCAGCATCCAGATCCCGATCTCGCACTGATCTTGCGCTCAGACGCTTGGCTCAGTTGTTCGCGGTCGGTGGCGCGCCGATGGCGGCCGCGCGACGGCCAGGTCCAGTCCGCTTGAGGTCCGCCGTCAGGCGCAGCGCGTCCCTCTCCTCGCCGAGGCGGGCGCGATAGATCTGCAGGTTCGACAACACTTTCTGCACGTAGTCGCGCGTTTCCTCGAAGGGAATGCGGCTGATCCAGTCGAGCGGTTCGATGGCGGTTGTGCGCGGGTCGCCGAACTCCCGGATCCATTGCCGCACGCGCCCCGGCCCGGCGTTGTAGCCGGCGATGGTGAGCACGTAGGAGCCCTGGAACTCGTCCATGCGATCGGCGATGTAAGCCGAGGCCATCATGGCATTGTAGGAGGGATCGCGGCCGATGCGGTCGAGTTCGCATTTAACGTGGTAGTCGCGACAAACGTGCTGGGCGGTGATCGGCATGACCTGCATCAGCCCGCGCGCGCCGGCGCCTGACGCGGTGGACATGTTGAATTCCGATTCTTGCCGCGCGATGGCGAGCATCAGGGCCGCCTCCGGCGCCGGCCGCAGCGCCGCGTAGGTCGGCATGGCGTGGATGGGGTAGGCGTACATCAACAGGTTGTGGCCGCGCGCGTCGGCGGATTTGCCGATGCGGACCGCCATCTGCGTGTCGCCGAGCGCCTCGGCAAGGTGGGCGAGGAGGCCCAGTTCGGCTTCCGTGTCCAAAGTCTGGCTGAGCCGCACGAGCAGGGCGCGGGTGATGGATGCATCAAGATTGGATTTGCGGCTCAGCACGACCGCGCGCACCAGATCGTTGGCGTTGAAGCGGCGCGCCTCTTCCGGCGTTGGCGTGCGCGGCGGCGCGATCTTGATCGTGGATGCTGTGGGATCGAGTTCCAGGCGCGCCAACTGGCCGTAAAAAGTGTCGAGGTTGCGCGACGCGCGCTCGAGCGGCGCCTGCATTTTTCCGCGCGCGCCGAGCGCCTCATAAGTTCGGGCCAGCCAGTAGCCGGCGCGGGCGCGT
The DNA here is from genome assembly GCA_025359005.1 of Hyphomicrobiaceae bacterium. Classification (GTDB taxonomy): domain Bacteria; phylum Pseudomonadota; class Alphaproteobacteria; order Rhizobiales; family Hyphomicrobiaceae; genus JABFRJ01. Next base: position 3,536 of record JANYHP010000467.1, read on the forward strand.
GACTGTGGGCCGTCGGCTGATGCTTCGAGGGCGTTAAAATGGACCTCGGCGGCGGCGGCAGACTTCAGCTGGCGCAGCGCGATCCAGCCGGCCAGAAACGCCTGATCCTTGGCGGCCGTGACGCCGAGCGTGCCCGGTGACTTGACGATGGCGTAGGCTACATCGGCTTTGCCGGCCTTGAGGGCATCGTAGGCGGCGAGGCGGCGCTCGTCCCACCAGTCGTCGGCGGTTCCGGGTGCGCTCGCGTCGGTGGGTGCTTCGAGCAACACTTTGAAGGCGGGGTCAAGGCGGCCGGCGCGGCGGTTCCATTGCGCGAGCTGGAACGCCAAACCCCAATCGGCGGCGGGGGCTGTTGCGGCGTCGGCGGGAAGCGCTGC
>JANYHP010000580.1 GCA_025359005.1 Hyphomicrobiaceae bacterium
CGGCGGCGGCGGCCTCCGCGTTAATCTGCTCGGCCTCGGCGGCGCGAGAGGAGGCGGCGGCGTGCGGCTCGGGCGCGTGCTCGGTGCTCATGCTCATCTTCCGTTGCAGTCTTTTTCTGTGCCCCCGGCGCGACGCCGAGCGGCTCAAGTCAGCGGGGTGGGATATCGGCCCTTGGCGCCCGGAAATCAAGTCAGCAGGCGGCCCACGAGTTGGGCGGTATAGTCCACGACGGGGATGATGCGGGCATAATTGAGCCGCGTCGGGCCAATGACCCCCAGGACACCGACGATCTTGTGCTCGGCGTCCTTGAAGGGTGCGACAATCAGCGACGATCCCGACAGCGAGAACAGCTTCGTCTCCGAGCCGATGAAGATGGAGACGCCGTTGCCTTTTTCCGCCGAGCCGAGCAGCCGGATCAACTCGTTCTTGGTTTCCAGGTCGTCGAACAGCGAGCGGATGCGGTCGAGATCGGCCAGCGCGCCGACGTCCTGCAGCAGGTTGGACTGGCCGCGCACGATCAGGCTCTTGCGGCCATCCAGCGCACCCGACCAGATGGCGAGACCGGCATGGACGACCTTCTGCGTCAGTTGATCCAGTTCGGTCCGCGCGTGGGCCACGTCCTGCTCGACCCGCGCCTTGGCCTCCGTCAGCGTCATGCCGCGCAGCTGCGCATTGAGGTAATTGGAGGCCTCGACGAGCGCTGAGGGCGGCAGGCCGGGCGGCGTGGTGATGATACGGTTTTCGACGCGGTTGTCCTCGCCGACCAGCACCACGAGGGCCTTGCCGGGCTCGAGCGCCACGAATTCGATGTGCTTGAGGCGCGCAACCTGGGTATCGGTCAGCACCACCCCGGCGCACCGCGACAGGCCAGAGATCATCTCGGTCGCTTCCGCCAGCACGCCGTCCGCAGAGCTATCGGTTTTGGCACCCCGCAACTGTGTATCGAGCACCCGGCGCTCAGTTTCGGCGAGCTTGCCAACCTCCAATATGCCGTCGACGAACAGGCGTAGCCCGGTCTCCGTCGGCAAGCGGCCGGCGGACGTATGCGGCGCATAGATGAGTCCCAAGTGCTCAAGGTCGCTCATCACGTTGCGGACGGATGCCGGCGACAGGGCCATCGGCAGCCCGCGCGCCAGATTGCGCGAGCCCACCGGCTCGCCGGTCGACAGGTAGCTTTCGACGATCAGTTTGAAGATTGTGCGCGTTCGGTCGTCGAGCGTTTCCAAGCTCTGCGACTTGGCGATGATCAGAGGCCCCTGCGCCCCAGCCAGCGGCGAGGCAGAGGTCAAGGGTGCGCTCGGGATGGGCGCTCCTGCGGGCCGGTCTCGTGTCATGCGGGTCCGTGTGGGCTCTTGCAACCAGCGCCTACTGTCCACCAAAGGCGGCGGCGCCGCAATGGTCCTGCAGGACATGGGCCTGCAAGGCTTGCGGTCCCGACACGGCACCGATGTGCGCGTGCCGCTGGCAGCGTCCAGGTTTCCTGTTACAACGAGCCACCGGTATTCAGCCCCATCCAGGAGACCAGCATGCCCAAAGGTTATGTCATCGCGCAGGCCGTCGTGACCAACGCGACACAGTGGGCCGTTTATGCCGCTGCCGCCGGCGAGGCAATCAAGAAATACGGCGGCAAACCGCTGGCCCGCGGCGGCCGCATGGAAGTGGCCGAAGGCGAGGGCCGCGCCCGCAACGTCGTGCTCGAATTCGAAAGCCTGGACGCCGCGCGCGCCTATGCGTTCTCGCCCGAATATGCGGCCGCGCGCAAATTGCGCGAGGGTGCCGGACACATCAACATCGTCGTCGTCGAAGGCGCCTGACGCTCGGCGCAACGGCCCGGCCAAGTGACGCCGGGCCGAGTGACGCCGGGCCGCTGCGCGCGACGGAAACAGCACGGGGAGACTTTCGCATGCCGCACGTCGCAATCATCGGCGCAGGCCTGATCGGCCGCGCGTGGAGCGCCATCTTCGCACGCGCGGGCTGGCAGGTGGCGATCTGGGAGCCGGTCGCGAGCCAGCGGGCGGCAGCGCCTCAGCTCATCGCCGCCCAACTCGCCGACATGGCGCACCACGGCTTGGCCGACGATCCCGACGCCGCAGCCCGGCGCGTGCGTATGGCCGTCTCGCTGGCGGATGCCGTGCTCGGCGCCGATTTCGTGCAGGAAAACGGCCCGGAACTGCCTGATGCAAAGCGCGCGCTGTTTGCCGAACTCGACGCGGTCGCACGACCCGGCGTGGTGCTGGCGTCGTCCACCTCGGCCATCGTGCCATCGCACTTCACCGAGCATCTCGCCGGCCGCGACCGCTGCCTCGTCGGCCATCCCGTCAATCCCCCGCACCTGGTGCCGGTGGTCGAGATCTGCGGCGCGCCGTGGACCTCTGACGCGGCGAAGGCGCGCGCCCGGGAGGTGTATGCCAGCATCGGCCAGGTGCCCGTCACCATCAACAAGGAGATCGACGGGTTCGTGCTCAACCGGCTGCAAGCCGCGTTGCTGTCGGAAGCGTTCCGGTTGGTCGAGGAGGGCTATATCTCGCCGCAGGATCTCGATCACACCGTCTCCGACGGGCTCGGCCTGCGCTGGTCGTTCATGGGGCCGTTCGCCACCATCGAATTGAACGCACCCGAGGGCATCGCCGACTACTGCCGCCGCTATGCGCCGTTCTTCCGCCGCACCGTCGGCGACCAGCCCACACTCAAAGTGTGGGACGACGCCGACACCCAGCGCGTCGCCGAACTGTGGGGGCCAAAACCCAGCGCGGCCGACATCGCCGAGAAATCACGCTGGCGCGACAGGCGGCTTGCTAGCCTCGCCGCTCATAAGCGGGACGCTGACTGACGTAACCCGGGGGCCATTCGGGCCTCGGAGGCGCAGCGCTCGCGTGGTTTTCTCAAGCCTTCGCGCAACCTAGCCGGCACGCTCGGCCGACCTCACACGAGCCCCTCACACCCACCCCATGAGTTCGCGGCGCACGATGGCTTCGATCACGTCGACGCCGCCGGGCGTGGCGTTCAACGCCGGCACATAGGTGAACTGTTCGCCGCCGTTGTGCATGAAGATCTCGCGGTTCTCGACGTCCAGCTCTTCGAGTGTTTCCAGGCAGTCGGCGGCAAATCCCGGCGCGACGAGCGCGATGCGCTTGGTGCCACCCCGGGCGAGCGCCTCGACAGTCTTGTCGGTGTAGGGTTGCAACCATGGATCGTTGCCGAAGCGCGATTGAAACGTGGTGATCAGCTTATCCGCCGGCCAGCCGAGAGCGTCGCGCAACAGCCGCGAGGTCTTCAGGCATTGGCAGTGATAGGGGTCGCCGCGTTCGAGATATTTCTGCGGCATACCATGATAGGTGGCCATCACCACGTCCGGCGCCCACGGCAGCGATGCCAGATGCGCTTTGATAGAAGCGGCGATGGCACTGATATAGACCGGATCATCGGCATACGCAGGGGCTGTGCGGATGGCCGGTTGCCAGCGCATTGTCATAAGGGCGCGGAACGCCTCGTCGTTGGCCGTCGCGGTCGTGGCCGCCGCATAGTGCGGATAGAGCGGCACGAGCAGGATGCGGTCGCAGCCCTGGGCCCGCAGCGCCTCGATGCGGCTGGCCGTGGAGGGATTGGCATAGCGCATGGCCCAGTCGACGACCACATCAGGACGCCCCACGAGCCGCGCGGCGAGTTGCTCGGCCTGGTCACGGGTGATGGTCTTCAACGGGCCTTCGTCGCGCGCGGTATTCCAGATGCTGGCGTAGTCTTTGCCTTTTCGGCCCGGCCGCGTGGTGAGGATGATCAGGTTGAGGATCGGCCACCAGATGAGCCGGGGCACCTCGATCACGCGGCGGTCGGAGAGGAACTGCTTGAGGTAGCGCCGCATCGGCCAGTAGCCGGTACCGTCGGGCGTGCCGAGTTGCAGCAGCAGAACGCCGACCTTGCCCCAGGCGACAACGGGATGGCCGGCAGGCAGGTGGGTGGCGCGCGCCGGAGTGGCGCCGCCGGCATCGACGGGAGTGAGTTGGTTCATGACGGGCACGCGTCCGAAGTGTGCCGGCCCAATAGCCGGGACAAGAGCGCTGCTTATAACAAGTCCAAACTGGATGCGACCAGCCGCGGCGATTGCCCCGGGGGCCGTGGCTCATGCGTCAAAAGCGCGTGACAAACCCCGTCCGCTTCATCGCCATTTCGCCGATCAGCAAGCAGCCGAAGCCGACCAGCACCAGCGCAGCGATTCGGCTCAACTGCGCCATGCGCGCCTCGTCGAGGGTATGGCGGATGCCGCTGATCAGCCGCGAGACAACCAACCAGTAGGCGAAGCTGCCGCCCATGATCGCCGCTACCATGGTGAGCGCGTCGATATAGCCCTCGATTTCCACGAATGACGACACGCCGCCGAAGATCGCCACCAGCCCCAGAACCGCGCCCGGATTGGTGATCGTCAGCAGGAACGTCTGCGGGATGTCCCAGATATAATCCATCAGCGTCGCCTTCTCGACCTCGTGGGCGGTCGCGAAATGGGGCCGCGTGAAGTAGAGCTTGGCGCCCGCGAAAATCAGCGCCAGCCCGCCCATGATCTGGATGGCCGTCCGGTAGTCGCGGATCGCGCCGGAGATGGCATTGACGCCCATGGCCGCGCCGAGCGCAATAATGCCGTCGCCGGCCATGATGCCGAGCCCCGCAGCGATACCGCCGAAGAAGCCGCGCTCCACCGCGCGCTGCAGCCCGAGCAGGTTCACCGGTCCGATGGGCAGTGCCAGCAGCACGCCCACGAGAAAGCCGATCGGGATGATCAAGGGGTTCGGGATATAAGACATTGCGCTGCTAACCCGTCCCCTCGGCGACCGGCGTCGCTAAAGCCACACGCATCGCGGCCCTCCAGCAGGCCGTGTGCGGCCCGCGCGCCGCTCGTCTCTGCCCCGCTTGCAGACAACCCACGCTGATCCTCGGATTGGCATCACCTCCCGAACGCTTGACGCGCACACGCGTTCGGCCGCGCCCACCTGCCCCCGTCCGACGCGGACAAGGCAGGAATTCCGGTCGCAGCGGGCCCGGTGCGGTGCTAGTAGGACTGGTATGAAGCGCTCCCCGACCCTCGACCACGCGTTAGCTCTACTGATGGCCGTCGGCCTTGTCCATGGAGCACTTCCGCGAAGCGGTGTGTTCGACACAGCGAAGGCGGCGCCGCCATCCCAAGCGCCCTCAGTGGGGCCACTGCAAAGTCCTGCGGCCGCGCCCGGGGCTGCTCCGGCGGTGACGACCCTGCCGCCTGCGGTCGGCGAGATGCGCGAGGCAATTCTCGAAGCCGTGCATTCCGGCCGCCTGGAAGACCTGGCAGTTGCCGTCGATCTCAACGAACTCAAGCCCGAACTTGCCGCAACGCCGGTGCCTGACGCGATCGCCTATTGGCGCAGCGTATCGGCCGACGGCAGCGGTCGCGACCTGCTGGCGCTGCTGGGCGTCCTGCTGGAGAGCCCCTTTGCAGTCACCCCGCTCGGCCGCGACCCGGAAAATACGCGTTTGTTTGTCTGGCCGACGTTCGCCGACCGCCCGCTCGCAACCCTCACCCCCGAGGAGGACGCACTCCTCGCCCGTCTCGAGTCCACGGGCAAAGTCGCCACCATGATGGCCGCGGGCCGCTATACCGGTTGGCGGGTCGTGATCGGCGGCGACGGCGTCTGGCACAGCTTCCGCCGCTACGATTGACGCCGCGCCCCGTCTGCGCTGAACTGCCGGTAACCATAAGCGCTAACGCTGATCGCTTAGCCTCAGCGAAGCCATTATGGCAGAGACTGAGGCATGCGGCATGCGTCCGGCATTTCATCGGCGGAGTGTGTGCCTGGGGTGCCCACTGGGCGCCGCTCGAACCGGCAACACAACATCACGGAGAACATCATGCGGCGACACGGCACGGTATTGGTGGCATTGGCAGCATTGGCGCCATTCCTGACGGCCGGCGGCGCCACGACGGCGCATGCCCAGGACCGCAGTTGGGTGCCGTGGTACGAGATCGGCGTGCCGAAGGCCGCGCCCGCCGGCAAAGGCCGCGCCGCCCGCAGCACGTCCGATGACGACACCTCGCCGTTCGCCTCCGGCCCGGTTCGCGGCGGGCAACTCGCTTATCAGAAATCGCAGGTCAAATTCCCGCCCATCCTGCAGGGCGGCGCGCGCCCCGACATTTCTCCGCAGTCGCCGCAGACGGTGTCGTTCCGTGCCGGTTACGCGCAGGGCTCCATCGTCATCGACACCAACGGCCGCGCGCTCTACTACGTGCTCGGCGGTGGGCAGGCCTATCGCTATCCCATCTCGGTCGGCCGCGACGGCTTTTCCTGGCGCGGCACCGAAAAGATCAGCCGGGTGGCTGCCTGGCCCGACTGGCACCCGCCGCAGGAAATGCGCGAGCGCGACCCGCGCCTGCCGGAGCTGATGACCGGCGGCGTCAACAACCCGCTCGGCGCCAAGGCGCTCTACCTCGGCAACTCGCTCTATCGCATCCACGGCACCAACGACGCCAAGAGCATCGGCTACGCTGCATCGTCAGGCTGCTTCCGCATGATGAACGCGCACGTGCTCCATCTCGCCCAGCACGCTGGCGTCGGCACCACCGTGCACGTGCTTGAGCGGCTGCCCAACGCCTATGCCGACGGCCCGGCGCCGCAGCCGAAGGCCAAAAAGAACGGTTAGAGCATTTTCCACCAAAGTGGACACCGGTTTGGTGCAGAAAATGCGACAAACAAGGAGCTAGAGCGCTTTCTTCGATCCAAACCAAGTGGAAAGCGCTCTAGTGTGGCGTCGCGCAGGTGCCGACGATGACCGCATGCGCGTAGACCGGAACTTGCGCGACGAAACCGCGCCCCTGTTCCGGATCAACGCGTGCGTCCGGGCGAAGGTCGTCAAGCGATCGTTAGTCCAGAACACAACCATAGGGCTCTGCTCGTGTTCCTCTTAGATGCTTGGGAACCAAGCATCAGAGAGGAACACGTGCCTCGTCCCGGTTTTGCTGGACGCGATTGAGTATAACGGACGTGTTCGTGTCCTGCTGGCTTCGCGTGGAGCGACCAGTCGTCATGAGCGGCACATAAAAGCGGCGCCGTTTGACAGGCGCGGCGCGGTCAGATACGCGGGCCCCACGCTCGCATTCTATAGTGCCGTGTTCGTCTGCAAAGGCGTCCACATCCCCGGAGGGGTGGCCGAGTGGTTTAAGGCTCCAGTCTTGAAAACTGGCG
>JANYHP010000597.1 GCA_025359005.1 Hyphomicrobiaceae bacterium
GAGAACTCGTCGTCGAGACGGGTGATATCGGCGTCATAACGCGCGCGGAGCCATTGCAGGGTGCCATCGTTATAGCCCGCAGGCGAGAAATGGCGTGCAAAGCGAAGATGCGGCAGGCACAGGCCCAAGCGGTTTGCTTCCCAGAACAGCCACTCCTGGGTGCGTTGCCATCGGGCCTTGGATTCGGCGCCAAAACGGCCGATGTCGTTGGCGAGAAAACCTAGAATGGCGTCTGATTGCACCAAGGCTCGACCCTGGGAGATCAGCACGGGCACCTCGCCGAATTTGGCGAGGGAACGGAATGGCTCCGGTCGTTCGGCGCGCGGCACGCTGAGATCGACGGATTGATAGGAATGCGGAATGCCCGCCACCACCAGCATGAGGCGGACCTTGTAGCTGTGGCCGGACTCGCGGTTGCCGTAGAGCACAAGCCGCGCGCTCTTGCTGCCAATTTGGGTCATTGGGACATTCAGCTTTCGAGTTTGGGGGCAGTGGTTCATCGCCCTACTCCCTTTCACCCTTCGCGAAGGGGAGGCGGGTAGTGGCTCCAGGGTGAGTGGCCGAGCTGGCCGGGCCCGCTCACCGCTGGGTGAGAACCTCGCGGCGCCAGGTGGGATCGGTGGGCGCGCGCGGGCTGGTGGATTTCGAAGGGTTGGCTTCGGCCACCTGGGGCGCGGGAAGCAGGGACGCCATTGGGTGCATCTTGGCGTGACCCTTCAAGTCGTCGAGCAGGGCCGCGACCAGCGGGGCGGTGGCCTGGGCTGCGTGCATCTTGCGCGCCCAGGTTTCCGACGCCGACCCGGTGCCGACCATGACGACGTAGGAATAGGCGGCGCCGGAGGCGAACTGCAGGCCGCCGGCGGTCCAGGTGTCGACGGTGGCGTCGGGGTCGGGCGTCACGGAGGTGCCGGTCTTGGCGAAGTGGAGGCGGACGGTGGGATTGCCGTCGGCGCACCATGACGCCAGCGATTTCAATGTGCCGTGCGCGGCGCCGTGGATCCGGTAGCAGAGCGGCGCGGACAATAGTGTCTTGAGCAAGCCGTGGCTGTCGGCGCGAATGAGCTTGGAGGGCGTGATGGCGGCTTCACCTTCGGCGGCGAGGTCTTGCAGGCCAGGGGCGGTGTAGTCGAAAGCACGCACCAGGGAGGGCGCGCGGACGGGGGTATTGCCGCGTTCGAGCAGGGCGCCCAGCACGACGCCGGCCATGTGGTGGACGCGCCGCGGCGCGCCCGCGATGAGCCCGCGCACGACGGCAGTCGACGGCGGCGTGCCCTCGCCGCTTGGATCGTTGGGTGGCATGGTGAAGCCAAACGCATCGATGAGTTTGCGGACGCGCTCCTGACCGAGCTGTGCCGTGCGCCATTCGAGCGGCCGGTTGAGCGAGCAGGCGAAGGCCACCAGCGCCGTCCGGCCGAGCGGGGTGGGGCTGTTGCCCTTCTCGCACGACTGCAATGTGGCGGCGTTGGCGGCGGTGTCCTGGTAGGGTGTGGCGGCGGTGTCGTGATGCTCGTTGGCAATGCCGATGGCGGCGATCATCTTGCCGGTCGACGCAATCTGGCGGCTTTCACGCAGGGGGTCGTAGTCGCCGGTGCGGGCGTTGCGGGCGGACGGCGAGCCGAAGTAGGCAGCACTTTCGCCGGCCTCGAAATAGCGGACGATTTCGCCTTTGTGATTGGCGGCGACGACGACGATGTGCGGCAGCCTGACGCCGGCGCCGGCCTTGGCGGGATCAAGCGTGAAGCCTGGATTGATGCGCGCCTGCTCGCGGGCATTGATGGCGGCAAGCTCGGTCTTGATGCGTTCGTGGAAGGCTAGGTTTTCGGCGGCATCCAGCGTGGTGGTGACGCCGCGGACGCTGTCACGCCAGGCGAAGCCGTACGCCTGCTTCATTTCTTCGCGCAGGCCGAAGCGGGCTGCGGGAAGCAACGCGTTGGCGCGGATGATCGGATTGGCGACGGCGCGTTTTGCCAAGCTCGGCGCGTAGGTTTCCAGCGCTTGCTGCAGGCGCGGCTTGACGCGCGGATCGGGCGGGCCGCTGGCCATCTGGATGAGTTCGAACAGCACTTTGCTTTGCTCGGCGGGGTCTTTGATGAGCCGCTCGGCGCAGGTCCGCGCGCGCACTTCCGTGATGTAGCGCCAGCGGTCCATGCGCACGGCGTTGAGTTGGTCGGTGCCTTCCAGCAGGATGATCGGCTTGTTGACGGCGGAGGCCAACACGAACTGCTCGGCGGTGGTGAGTTCGCTCGCTTCTTTGCCGAACACGATGCGGCTGGTGATCTCGACGCCGTGCAGTGGCTGGCCGCCGGTGCGCTGCGCCAGCCAGATGTGGTTGGCGGCCCATTGCTTGAGGGGAGTGTTGTCGCCGCCCTGCGTCAGTTCGTGATAGATCACCGGCGCCAGCCACCATTCGCGGAGCTTGCGGCGCAGCTTGGGGATCGAGCCTTCAGACGACGAGGGGGGGGTGTTGAAGACGACGCGGGCGAACTGCATGGGCAGGGTCGAGCCGCCGACGCCGAGCACGGGGCGGTGAGTCTGGATCGTGCGCACGATGGACGTGTAGGGGATTTTCAGCACGCCGTA
>JANYHP010000614.1 GCA_025359005.1 Hyphomicrobiaceae bacterium
TCTTATCACGATCCAAAGCGCCACGCGATGCTGCGGGTGGCGCTCGCACCCTGCTCGCCGTTCTCGGTCAGTCGCGAACTGATGCGCGACACCGCAATCCTCGCGCGGGAAAAGGGCGTCGGCCTGCACACCCATCTGGCCGAGAACGTCGAGGACATCGCCTACTCTCTCGCCCATTTCGGCGTCCGCCCCGGGGATTACGCAGAACAGCTCGGTTGGGTCGGCCCCGACGTCTGGCACGCCCACTGCGTGCAACTCGATGCCAAGGAAATTTCACTGTTCGGTCGCACCGGAACCGGCGTCGCCCACTGCCCCTGCTCGAACATGCGGCTCGCCAGCGGCATCGCCCCCATCGGCGCCATGCTGGCCGCAGGCGTGCCCGTGGGCCTCGGCGTGGATGGCTCGGCGTCGAGCGACAGCGGCCATCTCTTGAACGAGGCACGCCAGGCTATGCTGTTGCAGCGCGTGCAACGCGGCGCCGATGCCATGAGTGCACGCCAGGCCTTGGAGCTTGCCACACGCGGTGGCGCCCGCGTGCTCGGTCGCGATGACATCGGCCATCTCGCGCCCGGCATGAGCGCTGACTGCGCGCTCTACAAGCTCGGCACCATCGAAATGTCCGGCGCCGACTGGGACCCGCTGGCAGCGCTGGTGTTCTGCGGCCCCGTGAAGGCTGCAACCGTCGTGGTCGCCGGCCGCATCATCGTGCGCGAAGGCCGGATGACGACCATCGATCTGCCGCGCGCCATCGAGCGCCATCGCGCACTCGCCCGCGGCCTCATGAATAACGAGCGCGTCAGGTAGCCGCGAGTATACCAGCGATCTCGGAGCGGCATGAGCCACAGTTGGTGCCCGCCGCCAGCGCCTTGCCGATGGCCTCGACCGTTGTGCAACCGGCGCGCTTCGCTCCGACAATGCTGGTGCGCCCGACGTCGAAGCACGCGCACACGATGGGCCCCTTGTCGGCCACCGCAGCACCACCGCGACCAGCCAGCACAAGCCGTCTGTCGGCATGCTCGCGCCCGATTGCATCGGCGAGCCAGCCGCGCTGAACCGTCAGCGGAGCCGGACCCAGGAACACCGCAGCCCGCAGGTGCTGACCATCGAAGCGAGCTGCGCGATAGGTGGCGGCCTTGGCGTCCCCATAGGTGATCGTGTCGCCACGCGTCGCGTCTGCGCCGTCGCCCAACAAGCCCACGAGCACGTCGGCAGCGCTGCTGACAGCCTCCTTCAATGCAAACTCCAGCCGCCAGCCGCTAGCGATCCGCACCAACGTCCACTGCGCCAAACCATCCGCCGACGGTCGCGCCTCACTCACCGCCAATCCGAATGCCACCACCGGGAAGGGCTTGATCGACACCCGCGCCTGCTTGAGCGCAGGTTGCCCCGAAACAGGATCAGGCGCCGCCGGAATAAGCGCACCGACGCGGGCCGCCCCAGCCAGTTGCCCGGTCCAATGAATGGGCACGAAAATGCTGCCGTCGCGTTGCATGTCCGTCACGCGCGCGCGCACGACGATGCTGGCCTCGCCATTCTCGATCTCTGCGAGCCGCCCGTCCTCGATGCCGTTGTCGCGCGCGTCGCCCGGACTGATGTCCACAAACGGCTCAGCGCTGTGGCTCATGAGGCGTGGTGATTTTCCCGTCCGTGTCATCGTATGCCACTGGTCGCGGACGCGGCCAGTATTGAGCACCAGCGGGTTCGTCGAACCACCAGTGACAGCCCTTGCACCAACAGGCGTCGCCACGAACCGTCCACGACGATCGGGCGTGAAGAACCCGCCATCGCCAAAAAACCGTGTCTCCGTTGGCGCTTCCTGCACCCGCGGCCACTGGAACGGCTGCAGATCGTTGTAGGCGGTCATGTCCAGATTGGCGACGCCGCCGATATCGAAGTCGCGACGGCCGTCATTCCCAGTTGCCGACAGGCGTGCATATTCGTCAAAGATCGCGTGCTCGCCGGCATACGTGAAGGCGCGCGCATACCCCATGCGCTTGGCCACTTCCGCCATCTGCCACCAATCGGCCTTGGCCTCGCCCGGCGCCGGCAGGAACGCCCGCTGCCGCGAGATGCGTCGCTCCGAATTGGTCACCGTGCCGCTCTTTTCGCCCCACGCGAGCGACGGCAGCAGCACGTGTGCATACGCCGTGGTATCGGTGCGCGCGACGACGTCCGAGACGACCACGAACGGACACCGTGCCAGCGCCCGCTTCACCATGTCTGCATCTGGCATGCTGTCGACCGGGTTGGTCGCCATGACCCACAACGCCTTGATGCTCCCGTCATCGACGGCACGAAACAGATCAACCGCCTTCAGCCCCGGCTTGTCGGCCACGCGCGGTGCTTGCCAGAAATCTTGCACCAATGCGCGGTGATCGGCGTTCTCGATCTCCATGTGCGCCGCGAGCATGTTGGCGAGGCCACCCACCTCGCGGCCCCCCATGGCGTTCGGCTGGCCGGTGACCGAGAACGGCCCCATGCCGGGCTTGCCGATGCGCGCCGTCGCAAGATGGCAATTGATGATCGCGTTGACCTTGTCGGTGCCGTCGGTGGCCTGATTAACGCCCTGGCTGAAGACGGTGACGACTTTTTCCGTACTCGCGAAAAGCGCGTAGAAAGCAGCAATCTCGCGCTCTGAGAGACCAGTGGCACGGCCAACAGCCGCGCACGTCGACGCCTTGGCAACAGCAAACGCCCCCTCGAAACCGGACGTGTGGGCGTTGACATAAGCATGATCAACCGCCCCGCGCTCTGCCAGTGCTGCCAGCAAGCCGCTGAACAGCGCCACATCCGATTGCGGCGCGATGGCCAGATGCATATCAGCAATGGCACACGTCGCCGTCGCGCGCGGATCGATCACGACGACCTTGGTGCCGCGCGTCGCACGCGCCGCTTCCAGGCGTTGGTACAGCACCGGATGACACCACGCGAGGTTTGATCCAACCAGCACGACCAGATCGGCCAGTTCGAGATCCTGGTAAGTTCCCGGCACCGTGTCGGCACCGAAAGCGCGCCTGTGTCCCGCCACCGACGACGCCATGCACAGCCGCGAGTTGGTATCGATGTTCCCCGAGCCGATAAACCCCTTCATCAATTTGTTGGCGACGTAGTAATCCTCGGTGAGGATCTGGCCGGACACGTAGAACGCGACCGAGTCTGAGCCATGCGTCGCAATTGCCGTGCTGAAAATATGCGCAACCCTGTCGAGCGCTCGATCCCAAGTAGCATTCGCACCATCGACGACTGGATGCAGCAGACGATCATCGAGCGCCAGCGTCTCGGCGAGTGCCGTGCCCTTCGAGCACAAGCGGCCGAAATTGGCCGGGTGGTCCGGATCGCCCTTGACGGTCACGGCGCCATCCCGCGCGCGCGTCGCAACGATCCCGCAGCCGACGCCACAGTAGGGACACGTCGTCCGGGCCGTGCACGC
>JANYHP010000638.1 GCA_025359005.1 Hyphomicrobiaceae bacterium
TGTGGATGCCGTGCTCGCTTTTGGGCCAGTCGTAGCCCTGGCCGGGTCCGCCCCAACTTTTGAGGAGCTTGCCGTCGGACGAGAATTGCAGCACAGGGGGCGCGGCCTTGCAGCAGCGCGTCTCAGGAGGCGTCCTCGCAGCACCCAACTCATCTTCGACCAGCGTAGACGGCCGGTGGATGATCCACACCGTATCGTTCTTGCCGACGGCGACGCCGGCCACCTGCCCGAGGATCAGATTATCAGGCAGCGGCTTCGGCCATGACGCCACGACCTCGTGACGGGGCGCCGCCCGCTGGGCCTCCGCCGCTGTTCCAAGGCAGGTAAGTCCCACGAGACCGACGAACCCGGCCCCCATCCATCGACGCATGGCGCACCCTCCGCAACGCCGCGCTGTAAGCGGCTCGCGACGAGGCTAGCTCAGCTGGCGCCTTCGCGCAAAATGGTTCTGCCGATCGGCGATCAGACGCCACCGCCCTGCAGGCGCGCCAGCACGCGGGCACGGCCGATCAGCGGCAGCAACACCTTCAGCTCCGGGCCGTTCTCCCGCCCCGTGAGCGCCAGTCGCAGCGGATGGAACAGCGCGCGGCCCTTGGCGCCGGTCGCTGTCTTGATCGCGGTGGTCCAGGCGCCCCAGGTCTCGGCCGTCCACGGCTCGGGCGGCAACATCTCGGCAGCCTTGGCGGAGAACGCCGCATCCTCGATGACCGGCGCAATCGTGCCCGACGTCACCGCGTGCCAGTGCACCGCATCACTCAGAATGGCGAGATTGCCGCGCACGGCGAGCCACTCCGCTTCGCCGCCGTCAGCGCCGAGGGCCTCCAAACGGTGCGCCACCGCCGGATAGGGGAGCATGTGCAGCAGCCGCGCATTCAGTGCTGCCAACTCAGTCGTATCGAACCGCGACGGCGACCGTGACAGATGGGTGATGTCGAACGTCGCGGCCAGTTCTGCGAGTGTGGCGACGGGATGCACCGCGTCCGACGTCCCGATGAGGGCTGCCAGCGCATTGACCGCCATCGCCTCGAGCCCATCGCTGCGGAACCCCTCGACCGACAGCGAGCCGAGCCGCTTGGACAACGCCTCACCCTCGCGGCCGATCAACAGCGAGAAATGCGCCATGGCCGGGACGGTTGCGCCGAGCGCCTCGAATATCTGCGCCTGGACGGCGGCGTTGGTGACGTGATCCTCGCCGCGGATGATGTGGGTGATCTCGGTATCGATGTCGTCGACGACGGATGTGAAGGTATAGAGATAGCTGCCATCCCCGCGCACCAGCACCGGGTCCGACACCGACGACATGTCGATGGCTTGATCGCCACGTACCATGTCCTGCCAGCGCACCAGCGTGGGCACGGTCGTATCGGGTGCGTGCGCTTCGGTGTTGGCAAGGCGGAAACGCCAGTGGGCCTTGATGCCCTGCGCCGCGAGTTCGGTGCGCTCCGCGTCGGACAGCCGAAGCGCTGCCCGATCATAAAGCGGTGGCAGGCCGCGCGCCATCTGGCGCTTGCGCCGGCGGTCCAGTTCATCCTGCGTCTCATAGCAGGGATAAAGACGGCCGGACGCAATGAGCCGCGCTTTCGCCGCGTCGTAGTGCGACGTCCGATCAGACTGGCGGAACGTGTCGTCCCAGGTGAGACCCAACCAGGTGAGATCGGTGCGGATGGCTTCGGCGTTGGAATCGGTGGAGCGCTCGCGATCGGTATCGTCGAGACGAAGGATGAACGTGCCGCCCTGCCGGCGCGCGAACAGCCAGTTGATCAGCGCGGTGCGCACGTTGCCGATGTGCAGCTTTCCCGTCGGGCTCGGGGCAAATCGGACGATGACGGACATGGCGGCCTCACCTCTATAAGCGGGCGGCCCCGCGCGAGGCCTCGACCTACACCAGAGCGGCGTGGCAATGCAAACAGCCGCCGAAAGGCGGTTCAGGCGGCCGCGTGCGCATCGATTGCAGCTTTCGCCGCGTGCGCCTCAGCCCGGTCTGCGGTGACGAACGTCACCATCCGACCGTCGTCCAATGTGAGCTTGAAGGTATAGAGCGTGTGCCGCCGCGCGCTGAACAATTCAGCCACCGCACACACAGCGATGGCGCCGAACAGCACGCCCTCCAGCAGAAACTTCACCCGCCAGCCGATCTCGACGACACCAAAAATGAAAAGTGCCGCAACGCCACTGAAAATCGCAATCGTCGCAAACGCGGTCGACAGGTCCTTCTCGCTCAGACCCAGCGCGTCAAGGTGCACAACGCGCGTCAGATCGACCACCTCCGCACCGGAATAGAGGATTGCGCCGGTGGCATCCAAGCCATGCCGCGCGTCGGGACGCCGCGTGATGGCACCGGGGGAGCGACCCACCTGGCGCGGCCGCGACGCGACCACCGCGCCCGCCCGCGGCACGGACAGGCCTGTGCGTCCGACCGGCCTTTCCATCGCTCGATCCAAGGGAGCCGCCATTCTTATTCGGCCCGCAGTGCCGCGCCGGGAATGAGCTTCGGCTCGACAAGGGCCATGGCGAGTGCGGCCTGCATGATGATGCGGAGGGTAACGTGAGGCGGCACATGGCCGTGCTCGGCAGCCACGCGATCGGCACACACCGCCGAAACAACCGCCGGCCACAGCGCCGGTGCCAGACGCGCCGCATCGAGCGCGGCACGCGTTCGCGCCCACAGCCGCACGAGCGACGTCTGCGGCTGCTCTTCCAGGCGATACTCCAGCGGCAACGTGATCTGGCCGAACTGCGATGTCCCCATGCATTTCAGCGTGGATGCGAGCAGCTTCTGCGGATCGGGCAGGTGTTGGGCGCCGACGCTGTGAGCCGCAACCACCAGGGCCGACCACAGGCTTGCGTCGACAGGCCGCGCGCTCAGCAACAGACAATCGAGCCGCTCGGCACGGAGCGGCTGCGCCCAGGCCGAACCGCCCGCCAGCAGCAACGCCTGCTGAGCCGCAAAGCCGGCGACAGCGCCCAGCGCCGCCAACCGCGTCGGCGGATGCAGGCGCGCTTTGGGGTCCAACGTCGCAAATACCGTTGCATAAAGCGCGGCGCCTGGGGCCACGTCGGCGATCGCACCTGTCACTGATTTGAAGGTGCCTGGAAACGGGATGACCGTTGCGCTCCGGCCGCGCCGATCAGCAACAACAGCCTTGGCAGCGCGTCTGTCGCTCAGCAAGGTCTCGCCCAGCAAGGACGTGCCAAACAGAGACGTGGGAATGTCGTCGCGCATCTCGTGGCCTTCGGTGCGAATCGATGAACACCGTTTTTCGCTCAACATGATTGAGCAACTGTTAATTTTCGCGCGCGCTGTCGTGACGGTGCCGCTGCGCCCGGATGAGAGCCTGCTCCCCAATCGGGTGCTCAAGCCCCGGCGCGGACTGCACTGCCCAGTGACACCCCGTGTCACTGCAATATTTGCTCAAGCCACGTAGTCATGCACTAGAGCGCTTTCCACTTGGTTTGGATCGAGGA
>JANYHP010000673.1 GCA_025359005.1 Hyphomicrobiaceae bacterium
GGGTACCAAACGTCAGATGCGCTACACTAGAGAATTCGCGTGCAACCGGTCGTCTTGGGCGATCCGTTTGGATGGCGCGCGCAACGACAGCCGCAAAACGACTGTGGAGAGAGCGTCGCTCGGGCGATCCTTACGCCGCCCCGCCGCCCAGCATGGTCTTTGCTTCCAAGTTCGTTGGATCGGCCGCCAGTAGGTCCCGGGCGACTGACTTGGCTTGGTCCGGCTGCGCCAGACGGTCATAGCTGCGCATCAAATGGATCAGCGCCGTTATCCGGTTTGCGGGATCGGCTTCTAACACGATCTTCCATGCTGGCACGGCGATGTCGTACTGCCGGGTCGCCATAGCAGCGCGCGCCAGGATCATTTGGGCTTCCCCGTCCTTCGCAAGCCGCTCCCGAATGACCGGTTCGGCGGCCAGCACCGCCCGATGGTCTTGCGCTTTGTGCGCGGCCCGCAATTGACGGAGCACCAGCCGCGAGACCTGTTCGATCCGCGATGCCGCCTCTTCCACCGCTGGTGTCTGTGCCGCAAGCTGCTGCCAGATCTCGAACGCCTCTGACAGCCGCTCGTCTGTAATCGCCTGCCGCCCTTTCTTTATCATCCGGGTCCTGATGCGGGCCTCCCAGTCCAAGGCCTCTGCGTGCATTGGGTCGCGCCCCAGAACGTCCCGCCATGCAGTTTCCGCCGCCGCAAACTGGTCGGATCGCTCAAGCGCCCGCGCGATCTGCACATAGCCCTCCAGAAGCCCCGGATCTTGCCCGAGTGCACGCCGCCAGATGACGGTCGCCTCGTCCCAGTGCTCCGTTTTGACCAGTACTCGGCCGTAGGACACGAGGTTACGCAAGAGGTCCGGCTCGATTTCGACCAGATAGGAAAGCGCGGTCCGTGCCCGCTCCATGTCCTGCGCGGCTAAGGCCTCGCTGGCAGAGGCATTGAGCATCTTGAGGATGCGCGATGCACCACGATCAGCGGTCGCTGCGTCCGACGAGACCATGCGCAACGCGGCGTAGTCGAAGTAGGCCTGCACCAGCGATCCTGACTGCTCCTGCCGCGCTGCGTTCGCTGCGAGCAGGCTCACCGCCAGCTTCAGATCGTTCTCACCCAAGGCTTTGGGGTTGGTGCCGATCAGCGTCCACGCCGCGATTGCCGCCATCCGTGGGTCACCGGTCTTGAGGCGTTCCTGCACTTCGCTTGCCGATCGAGCCGGATCGGTCTCGGCCAGCGACGTGTAGTTGGCCCAGGAAATGGCGATCTGTCCAGTTTCCGCGGCCATCCGCGCGAGCAGGCATTTGGCGGTGGCATCAGGCGCGCCAGCCGTGTTCAGGTCCTCGACGAGCTTAGCGGCCTGGATCGTCCGCCCGGCGCGGTACAGCGCTCGAGCGTACTGGAATCTGGCTTCAAACCAGTCGGGACGGGCTGCCGCCACATGCTCCCACAGCACGGCTGCTGCCGGCCAGTTCCGCAGCGCCGTCTCGGCGCGGGCCGCAAACTGCTCGATTTCTAAATTGACAGGGAAACTCTCTCGATAAGCCAGGGTCTGTGTCTGCAGCGTTGGCCAATCCGCTAGCCGATAGGAAACGCGGCACAAGCCGAGCAACGCCGCCCGATCGGTGGGATTGGCCCGGCGCGCAAGTTCGAAGATCTGCTTGGCCCCCTCGGTATCGCCGGCGGCGAATTTGGCATTGCCTTCTTCAGTGATCGAACTCATGACAACCCCATTTTGCATCCCCGTCCGTCCCCCGACTGACGGGCTATTTTCTATATCGCACTCGAGTAACGGTGCTGTATGTCAATCATACGTCCCGGCCTGATGATGTGCGCCGACGATTTCAGGTCCGTCCCGGCCCGTATCCATACCCTGCATTTCTCACCGTCCCGCCGCCGGCCGTCTCTAAACACCATAGTACTCGCGATACCATTCCACGAATGCCTTCACCCCGTCCGACACTGGCGTTGTCGGGCGATACCCGGTGAGCGCAAACAACAATTCGGCGTCGGCATACGTCGATGTCACATCGCCCGGCTGCATGGGCATGTAGTTGCGCACAGCCGTTCGGCCCGCAAAGCGTTCTATGTCCTCGATGAAGCTCATGAGGCTGACCGGCTTACCCCGGCCGATATTGACAACTCGAAACGGGGCAACCGGCGAAAGCGTGTCGAAGGGCGCAATTGGTGCGCCCTGCACCGGAGGCGCCTGAGTCAGACGGTAGATCCCCTCCACCAGATCGTCGACGTAGGTGAAGTCGCGGTCCATCTTGCCGAAATTGTATATATCGATCGGCGTGCCTTCCAGAATGCCCTTGGTGAATTTGAACAGCGCCATGTCGGGCCGTCCCCACGTGCCATAAACGGAGAAGAAGCGGAACGCCGTGGTGGGGATTTGCCAGAGGTGGCTGTAGCTGTGCGCCATCAACTCGGTCGCGGCCTTGGTTGCCGCGTATAGCGTGAGCTGATGCGTCGCCTGATCGGTCTCCTGGAACGGCGATTTCGTGTTCGCCCCATAGACTGAACTTGTCGAGGCGAGCATCAGATGCTTGACGCCCGATGTGCGTGCCAGTTCCATGATGTTGAACGTGCCGACAAGATTGGCATCGATATAGGCGCGCGGATTTTCGAGGCTATAGCGCACGCCGGCCTGGGCCGCGAGATGGACGATGGCATCGAGCGCGTGCTCCTGGCCAACCCGTGACACGGTCTCGTTGTCTTCTAGCATCGTGCGCATCAGCGTGAAGCCGTTGCGGCTGGCCAGCCTTGCGTTGCGGCGCTCTTTTAGGGTGACGTCGTAGTAGGGGGTGAATCCGTCGAGGCCGATGACTTCATGTCCCTCGTCGAGCAACCGGCGCGCGAGGTGGTAGCCTATGAAACCTGCCGTGCCAGTCACCAGGAAACGCATGAATAAACGCCTTTGCTCCACCATTGTGCCGACGCAACCGTATCGTTCCAGGGCGCATCGTTCGGGGCCGGCCGCGTCTCGACAGCCGAGCCAATTTCGATAGCTGTTCCCCTATGGCCGTCCAAGGCGACCGCCGAAAATGGCTGGGTCGGCGCCGCCAGGATGTCCATTTTAGGATTTGCATATCTGTTTCTTGTGCCGATTGAAAGGGTGATCCAAAGCCGCGCGTCCGGGGCCATGGCCGCTTCAAGGTGCTGCATGTGCTGGGTGACGGGCCTGCGCCGGGCTGACGCGCGTGACGGCCGTAAAAGCGAAGCGGCTCCGCGAGAAGGCGGACCCTGTCCGAGCGACGGAGATCAGGCCCCACCGTGCGTATATCGGGCCACGACTGGTATGGCCGGCATCTGCGTCGCGGCAAACGTGGCAAGCGCTTCAATGGTGACGGGAAGCGACCGTGAGATGGCGCGTAGAGTGCTTTCGATATCGGCAAGGTCTCCGGCTCGGGCCGACGTTTCAAGCGCCGTGCACAAAGCGGCGACACGGGTTGCACCAATGTTGCGGCTCATCGAACACAGTGCGTGTGCTGCTTCGGCTATGGAGAGGCCGTCCGCACCAGAGCCGGCGACCACAAGCGCGTCGAGGGCTCGCGGAGCATGGGTTTCGTAAAGGCGGCAAATGCGCAGCAATAAATCCTGCTCGGGCCCATCCATCTGACGAATGTTGTCCAGTACGGTCGTGTCCAGCAATGGTGCGCGTGCCGCGACCTCGGTGCCGCGCTCAGCCATGCCCCGGGAAGGAGATTGCACTGTGGGCCGATGATGCGGCACGCCGTCGGTCAGTGGGAGTATCGTGTGGCTTGGCGGCGCCAACTTGTCTCGCAGGGACGCCGTCAGCGTTTCGAACAAGGCCCGCAGCGTGAAAGGCTTGCTGAGATACCCGCTCATGCCGGCGCCCCGCCATGCCTCGGCCTGATGACCGATGACATGCGCCGTTAGCGCCAATATCGGGATCGGTTCGTGTGCTTCGTCGCGCTCCCATGTCCGGATCGCAGCTGTCGCCTCATATCCGTCCATCACCGGCATGCTGCAATCCATCAGCACGACATCAAACGGTTGCCCGCGGCTCGACGCCTCGATGACAGCAGCGACGGCGGCGGCTCCATCGGCCACGCACACGAATTCGATGCCAAGGCGACCGAGCGCCTGGCCAAGAACCTCGCGGTTGACTTCGGCGTCGTCGGCGACAAGTGCGCGCACGCCCTGCAATGTCGACGCCTGGACGGTTACCGGCATCACGAGTGCGACCGCCGGTGCCGGCACCTGCCCATGGCCGAATTCGATCGCAAGCTGCCTCAAGCATGCCTCGATCGCCGGGCTTGAAAGTGGTGGGTCGAGAACGATGTCGGCTAGAGTGCCGTCGTGTTGCGCCATGGCGCCGATAACCGCAACGCGAGGCCGGACTGCGTCGCCAGCCGCGACGGGCGCCGACCGCTCATACGCCTGGAGGTCGTCAAGGCGGATGAAAACACAATCGACACCCTGCAACGCATCGGATCGCAGCGATGACGGCATGACGGTGACAACCTCGCAGCCATAGGCAGTGACCGTTTCGCAAATGACATCGCGCAGGACGCCGGGAGCCAGCGCAACCGCGATCCGACGAAGAGCGCCGTCGTGGGGCTGAGGCATCAGAACAGCGGGTGTCAGTGCGACAGCCGGAAGCTTGACGGTGAATGTCGTTCCCTTGCCCTCTGTGGACGTGACTAAAATCGTGCCGCCCATTGCGGTCACCAGACGACGACTGATCGTCAATCCGATACCAGTTCCACCGAAGCGGCGCGTGGTTGTCCGATCGACCTGGGTGAAGGCCTCAAACACATGGCCGAGTTTGTCTGCCGGAATTCCGATTCCGGTGTCTTCGATATCCAGCGACAAGAATGATTCGCCAACGCCGTCGCCTCTGTCAAATGTGACGGATACGCAAACGCTCCCCTGTTCCGTGAATTTGAGGGCGTTCCCGACAAGATTGGACAGGATCTGTTTCAGGCGTACGGGATCGCACGCCACCAACACGGGCACATCCCGTACGATGCGTCCCACCAGGTCCACGCGCTTGGCCGCGGCTCGCGCTCCAAACAGCGCCAGGATGTCGGCGACGACTTCGCGCGGATCTGTTGGAATGGTCTCGATCTCAATCTTGCCCGCCTCGATCTTCGACAGATCGAGAATATCGTTGATGATCGAAAGCAGGGAGGTGCCGGACTTCAACAGCACATCGGCGTTGCGCTGCAGCCGAGGCGTCAAGCCGGCCGTTGCCATCAGTTCCGCCATCACGAGCATGCCGTTGAGCGGCGTCCTGATCTCGTGGCTCATGATCGCCAGAAACTCTGATTTGGCAGCATTCGCCTGCTCCGCTGCAGCCGTCGCCGTCGCCAGCTGTGCTGTGCGTTCCATGACCTCCACTTCGAGGTTGCCCTGATGCCGGGCTAACTCATCGTCCCGATTGCGGACCTCTGTCAGCATGGTGTTGAAGGCATCGACCAGGACGCCGATCTCGTCGTCCGTCGACTTTTCCACATTCACCTTGAAATCTTTGGTTTGACCAACGGATTGCATGGTGGACGCAAGACTGAGAATAGGTTCGGATATGCCGTTCTGAAGCCGGTGGGCCAGGAACAAGGACATCGCTACCGCTGCCGCGCCCGCAAAAAACGCTCGCAGGATGCTATCCCAGACGGCGCTGCGCAGATCGCTGAGATCAGCGATCACCGCCAGTTCGCCGATCACGGCGCCGCCAAAAACAATCGGCGTCGCGACCGGGTAGGTCGAAAAGTACAGTGGCGTGAAGGGCCCGATGTCTTCATTGGGATCAACAGCCCCACCGTGACGCGATACAACAATTCCAAGCCCGAATTGTTGTACGATCCGACCTTCGGCGTCGGAAATTCTTGCGAACGTTAGACCAGGAATGCGACCGACCACGGCCAAAGCCCGGGCGACATTGCCGACGTTTTTTTCTGCGAGTGGTTGAGAAACCGTTATCGCAATTGCAGCTGCAATGCCTTGCAGTTCCCTCCGCTTGGCGTCGAACCGGCGGCCTGCATCGGTCCAGGCAGCGACCATCGAGACGAGCAGAACAGCGCTGATCACTGTTGTCGCCACCAGGACCGCGAGTTTGGTGCGAAAGGATCGCACGGTGGACTATGCCTTTTAAAACGGAGGGAGAACTCTGGGCGCTCCATGCTTTTATAAGCCGGGGCTCTGAAGATTGAGTTACATACAATTGTCGGTAAATTCTTAGCGGTTCCGGCATCCGGCCATGCCTACTCTGCCGGTTGAATCGAATTGCTCTGCAGCGCCAAGAGTTCTCGATGTCTGAAAACTTGAACAGGAGCCAACGCGAGCCGATCCGCGTTTTGGCGGTGGACGACGATCCAATCCAACGCAGCCTCATTCAGGCACGGCTGTATCGTCTCAATGCGCACACGACAGAGGCTGCCGACGGCATCGAGGCGTGGTCGTTGCTGAGATCGCAGAATTTCGATTTGGCCATTGTCGATCTTTCGATGCCCAATCTCGATGGGATCGGCCTCATCCAATGCATGCGCGGGCACCCGCGCACGCGGCATATGCCGATCATCGTCATTACCTCTCGCAGCGACACGGCTGCCATCGAAGCGAGCCTGCAGGCAGGCGCGTCGTCGTTCCTGGTCAAACCTGTTGCATGGTCGATGTTCGAACATCACGTCGGCTTTCTCATGCAGCTCGTCCGCTCGGCCAAGGAGGCTCGTTCTGTCTCTCGACGGGCCATGGCGGCGTCACTCGCCAAGGACACGATCATCGGCTCGCTGTTTGGCGACACTGCAAGCAATGCCCAGTCCATTCTGCAAAACGTCCGCAGCATGCGGCAGACGGTCGCGACACATGGCGGAAGTTCACTCGACGTGCAGCGTATCGAGAGCATCGAAGCGGAATGCCACGGTGTCTTGGCGTCAGCGCGCCGCGCCCTGAAGGCCCTGCACCTGTTGACCGAGCAAGTGGTTGTTGGCGATCGCGAGACGCGACTTTCAGAGATCGTCGAGCGTGTCGTCCAAGCCGCACGACCGGAGGCGCTGGATACCGGGATCGAACTGTCCGTGACATTGCCGGCCGACGATGCGCTGATTTCGTGCGAAGCAGACGCCATTGAACTCGCGCTCATCAGCTTATTGGAGAATGCGATCAAACATGCTCCTCCCGAGAGCACCGTCACAATCGCTGGCACTGTGCATCCAGACGGCATGCTGGGTCTCGCCGTCGCCGATCAAGGACAGGGTATGTCGCAGGATATTTTGCTGCGCTGCCTGTCGCCGCTGCGAACGGACTTGGAGGACTTATCCGGCCACAAGCCGATTGGAACTGGGCTGCTGCTCGCGCGGGCTATCGTAGAGGCGCACGAAGGCAAGCTTGAAATTCGATCGATGCAGGGCGATGGCACGACGGCCTCACTCTTCCTGCCCCCCGAGCGCGTGCGGGTCTCAGCTAAAGCGGCATAACAGGATCGGCGCGGTCATGCAGCTGGGACAAAAGTGCAATGTACGGCGCATCCGCACCACGACAGCCAACCCGAGCCGAACAAAGGCCAATAGGAACAGGACGATGATGTCGATGGCGTTACGGCTTCGTGCTCCCGATGAGAAGCGCCTGCACGGCAAATCTGCGGTAAAGCGCGGGATTGCGCGCGCATTCGCTGCCGACCATGGCGGCAACGTCGCGGTCATTTTCGCGATCGTCGTGCCGGTCTTGCTGATGGTCGTCGGCGGCGGGATCGATTATGCGTTTGCTCTGCGCGAAAAGGCGCTGGCCCAGAAAGCCGCCGACGCCGCCTCTATTGCTGGCGCAAAAGAGATGAGCCTCACCGACGCCAACAGGAATAGCGTGCCGGCAGTGGTTGCCGCTGTCGTCGATGCTTACCTTGCCGCTAACACACCGCCCCCTCAGAGTTCGTCCGCGCAGACAGCCTCCCCATACGCGGTGACCACGACCATCAGCGACGCCTCCGCGACGCAAATGACCGTGGCTGTCAGTCTCAACAAGACGGTAAAATCCAAGTTCGGATTGGTGTCCGCATTGGGTGACGTTACCATTCGAGCGAATTCGGTCGCCGTCGTCGTCGGCAAACCCAACTTGTGCCTGCTCGCGCTCGATCCGTCCGCCATGGGCACTCTCTACCTGCAGAAAAATGCGAAGATCGTCGGCCAGAACTGCGGCGTCTATTCCAACTCGACGCATCCAAACGGGATCAAGGCCTTCCAGAGTTCGATGCTGACCGCGACTGTCATCTGCTCGGCAGGCGGCCATGCCGGCGGACACGGCAATTTTCAGCCGGCGCCGTATTCGGACTGCCCCCAATTCGTCGATCCACTTTCCGGCCGACCGGAGCCTTCGGTTGGCGGGTGCGATGCGACGAATTTGGTCGTCAAGAATCAGACGATCACACTCGGCCCCGGTACCTATTGCGGCGGTATAGCAATTTCAGGGACCGCCAAAGTCACCTTCAGTCCAGGCATCTACATCATGATCAACGGACCGCTCAAAGTCACAGAGACGGCCGCGATCTCGGGCGTATATACTGGCTTCTTTTTTACCGGCGCGGGCGCCAAGTTCAGTTTTGCCACGGGGACGTCGGTCAGCCTCACTGCGCCGAAGGATGGAACCATGGCCGGAATGCTGTTCTTCGCCTCCCGCAGCCAGACCAATGTGGTGCATGAAATCCTTAGCGACAATGCGCGCCAGTTGCTGGGCACCATCTATTTGCCCACGGGGTTGCTCTCGATCGACGCCAATCAGCCGATTGCCGATCAGTCGGCCTACACAGCGATTGTCGCCTTGCAGGTCACTGCCAACTCCGGGCCGACCGTGACGCTCAACACGAATTACGACACGACCGACGTGCCAGTCCCCCAAGGCATCCGCGGCGCCGGCCAGCCCGTTGCGCTTGTGCAGTAGAGTTTGGCTGGAGCCCTTTGGCTACCGGGACAGTATGCTTGCTACCGAATGCCAAAAGAGTTGGCTCGGGAACCAGCACGCGTCGTTGGTTCAGACATATAAACTTCCAGACGAGTTGGGTGTCAGCCAGCAAAGTGCTGGCGTGCTCCGCTTGGAACGTCAGCCGCAAAAGACACTTCCTACCATGAGGTCCTGGGTGTCCGCGGTGATTGGCGGTGGAGTAAAGGACGCATGGGCAAACCGGTCGCGGGTAGTGGCATGGACGGCCACATCTACTTCCGCTCCGGCGCCAAGACGACAGCGAAGGCCATCGTCTCGGTCAAGTGCGGTGGTGTCGGCGTGAGTGATGTGAGCGAGTTGGCCCTTCGCGTATTGCGCCCTATGACTGCAGCTTCATGTCTTCACCGCGAACAACTCCGCCTGCTCGCCGGCTTTGAGTTCGGCGCTGTGCCACGGCAGGCCTTGCTTGGCGATTTCGTCCATGAAAGGTTTGGAGGGCAGTTGCTCGACGTTCCAGACGCCTGCGCCCTTCCAGTGGCCTTTGAACATCATCATGGCGCCGACGACGGGGGGCACGCCGGTGGTATAGGACACCGCTTGCGCCTTGGTTTCCTTGTAGCACTGGGCGTGATCGCAGACCTGATAGATGAACACGCGCTTGGGCTTGCCATCTTTCACGCCGTCGAAGATGCAGCCAATCGACGTGCGCCCGGTATAATTTTCACCCAGCGACGATGGCGGCGGCAGCAGCTCTTTCAAAAACTCAATCGGAATAACCGGATTGCCCTTGTACATCACCGGGTCAATGCGGGTCATGCCGACGCTTTGCAGCACATCCAAGTGCTTGATGTAATTGTCTGAAAACGTCATCCAAAAGCGGATTTGCTTCAGGCCGCGAATGTTGCGAACCAGGCTTTCCTCTTCTTCGTGATAGATGAGATAGCTTTTGCGCGGCCCCACTTCGGGATAGTCCACCATCGCTGAAATCGACAGCGCGTCGATCTCGATCCACT
>JANYHP010000072.1 GCA_025359005.1 Hyphomicrobiaceae bacterium
TTTTCGATCGCCGCCCACAGCGCATCGCGATGACGCGCCTCACGCACCGGCGGGTTCATCTGCGCGTAAGTGCCGAGCCGCTCGTAGCACTCGGGTGCTGTCAACGTTAGGTGATGCGGCGTCACCTCAACGCTGGCCCAGTCGCGATGCTCGCCGAGGAACGAGATCTCCTCGGCCGTCGAAATGTGCAGCACGTGCACACGCCGACGATGCTTCTCGGCAAGACGCACCAGCAGCGTCGTCGCCAGCATTGCCGCTTCCACGTCGCGCCACTCGGGATGCGATGTCGGGTCGCCGGCGCGGCGTAGCCCCATGCGCGCGATCAGCCGGGCCTCATCTTCGGCATGAAATGCCGCGCGCCGCGATAGTGCACCGACGATCCGGTCCAGATGCGGTTCGTCGTCGACCAGCAGGTCGCCCGTGGATGAACCCATGAATACTTTGATGCCAGCGGAGCCTTCGAGCAGCTCCAGCTTGGCGATGTCGCCGATATTCTCGCGCGTACCGCCGACATAGAACGCAAAGTCGCAGAACATCCGGTTCTTCGCCGCCGCTACTTTTGCAGCAAGCGCCTCGGCGGATGTGGTCAGCGGCTTCGTATTCGGCATCTCGAACACACCGACCACGCCGCCCATCACGGCGGCGCGGCTGCCGGTTTCCAGATCTTCCTTGTGGGTGAGGCCCGGCTCGCGGAAATGCACCTGGGTGTCGATGACGCCGGGCAGAATGTGCAGGCCCTTCACGTCGAGCGTCTCACGCGCCTTGGCGGCACCAAGTGCGCCGAGTGCTGCAATGCGTCCGCCGCGCACGCCGATATCGGCTTGCGCGGCGCCGGCGGCTGTCACGATGGTGCCGTTTGCAACCACCAGATCGAAGGTCTCTGCCATACATCAATCCCGCTTCAGATGCCGCTGCGCTTCCGCGGCCGAGAAGTAGATATGCGCTGCCACGCCCCGTTGCTCCAGCGCCGTGCCGAGCTGCATGCGCAAGAAACCGGACGTCGCATAACGCGCCGCGCCGAGATAATACTGCTCGGACAGGCCCTGCACCATGCGGCCATAGCACTCCACGAGCGCCGGCTCGATCTGGAAATGGTTGTAATTGACGATGGCATAAACCTTGTGGCTGAGCGCGCCGACGAGTGCCGCGACCGCCTCGCCTATCGCGTCGACCTCGCGCACGGTGCGAACCGCGAACCGCTCGAGATTGATAAAAAGCGTGTTGCTCCGCGCGTCGTAGGCGAAACGCCGCTCGAAGGGTACAGCCAGCATCAAGTCGCGCAGGCCCATCGCGTCTGGCCGGAAGATGCGCGCGTCCATGGGCTGCGGCGCGCGGATGATCGGCTTGAAGTCCATGTGCGCAAGGATATCGCGCTCGATATCGATACCGGGCGCGACCTCGATCAGCTCAAGGCCGCCCTCGACGAGCTTGAAGACGCAGCGTTCGGTCACATAAAGCGCCGGTTGGCCGCGTTGCAGCGCGTAGGCGCCGGAATAAGTGCGGTGCTCGACGTCGGCCACGAATTTTATGCTGCGGCCCTCCTGGCGCAGCACCACGCGGCCGTCGCGCACCTCCACGTGCAGCCCGCCGGCGGTGAATGTGCCGGCGAACACCACGGTCTTGGCGTTCTGGCTGATGTTGATAAATCCGCCGGCGCCCGCCAGCCGCGGCCCGAACTTGGAGACATTGAGATTGCCGAACCGATCGGCCTGCGCGAGCCCCAGAACGGCGATATCCAGTCCACCACCGTCGTAGAAATCAAATTGATAGGGCTGATCGATGATCGCGTCGGCGTTGATCGCGGCGCCGAAGTTGAGGCCGCGCTGCGGCACGCCGCCGATGACGCCCGGCTCGGCCGTCAACGTCACCAGATCGACGATGCCTTCCTCCGCCGCGACCGCCGCCACGCCCTCCGGCATGCCGATGCCGAGGTTGACGACTGCATTGGGCCGCAACTCCAGCGCCGCGCGCCGGGCGATGATCTTGCGCTCGTCGAACTTCAGATCACCGCCGTGATCGGCGGGCACGCGGATCTCGTTGGCAAACGCGGCACTGTAGGGCATCGCGAACGTCTGGCCGTGATGATCGGCCTTTTCTGCCACCACCACGCAATCGACCATCACGCCGGGTATCTTGACCTGCCGTGCATTCAGCGTGTGCCGCTCCGCCAGGCGCTCCACCTGCACGATAACGATGCCGCCTGAATTGCGCGCCGCCATCGCAATCGCCAGGGCCTCCAGGGTCAACGCTTCCCGCTCCATGGTGACGTTGCCGTCGGGGTCCGCGGTCGTGCCACGCACGATCGCCACGTCGATGGGGAACGTGTGATAGAGCAGGCACTCTTCGCCGCGCACCGTGATCAGCTCGACGAGATCGGACTTGGTCGCATCGTTGACCTTGCCGCCGCCATGGCGCGGATCAGCGAACGTGCCAAGCCCCACGCGCGTGATATGTCCCGGCCGGCCGGCTGCGATGTCGCGATAGAGATGCGAGATCACGCCTTGCGGCAGGTTATAGGCTTCTATCGCGCCCGACACCGCCAGCGCCTGCAGCTTTGGTACCAGCCCCCAATGCCCGCCGATCACGCGCTTGACGAGACCCGCGTGGCCCAAGTGATTGAGCCCGCGCTGGCCGCCGTCGCCTTGGCCGGCTGCGTACACAAGCGTCAGATCGCGCGGCTCACCTGCGCCGCTTTCGGTCGACGCCAAGAAGCGCTGCTCCAGCGCGATCGCAATGCCCTCGGCAAAGCCGATGCCGACGAAGCCGCCTGTCGCCACCGTGTCGCTTGAGCGGATCAATTGCACCGCCTCCGCCGCCGATACCACCTTGCCCAAGTGGGTCATCCGCAGTGAATCCAGGCGCGCACCAACCTCGCGTTTCATGACTGTCATCCCGTGCCGAGACCATCACCTTAAGCGTGACGCCCTCATACGCAACGGTCAAGCACGGACAGCCGCTCACCAATCTTCAAATCAGTCGTTGCGCACACGCGCCGCTTCACGACAGCCAGCGCTTGCGCCGCTTGTAGCTCTTTACGTCGCGGAAGCTCTTGCGATCAGTGCCACCGAGGCCGAGGTAGAATTCCTTTACGTCCTCGTTGTCGCGCAGAGTTGCGGCGTTGCCGTCCATCACAATGCGGCCGGTTTCGAGAATGTAGCCGTACGTCGCATAGCGGAGCGCGACGTTGGTGTTCTGTTCGGCCAGCAGGAACGACACGCCCTCCTTGGCGTTGATGTCGCGCACGATCTCGAAGATCTGCTCGACGATCTGCGGCGCCAGCCCCATCGACGGCTCGTCCAGCAGAACCATCGACGGCTTGGCCATCAGTGCGCGCCCGATTGCGCACATTTGCTGCTCGCCGCCCGACGTATAACCGGCTTGCGAGTTGCGCCGCTCTTTGAGGCGCGGGAAGTAGGCATATACCATTTCCAACGCGGCCGCTTCG
>JANYHP010000087.1 GCA_025359005.1 Hyphomicrobiaceae bacterium
CGGTGTCTGATACCTTGATCCGCGTCTGATAGCTGAGCCGGCCTTGCTCGATGAGATCGAACGTCACGTAGAGCGTCATCATCTTGGTCAGCGAGGCGGGAAAGCGCGGCTCGTCGGCATTGTAGGCGCTGATCACGGCACCGGTGTTGGCGTCGACGACGAACGAGGCCGGCTTGCCACCGGCGTGTGCCGGCGCCGACACTGCTGCTGCCGCCATTGCGGCCAGCGCAGTCAACGGCGCACCCCAAGCCAAAATTCTGGCAAACTGGCGGCCGCTGTGCCGCACCTTTGAAATCATATCAGTCATCCGCGCATCGGCCCCAAGCGCATTGGCTCCCGCCCCTTTGCTGCGACACCGGCCAGACCGGGCACGCAACACCCACCGACCGCCCGCGCGGCTGTGGAAGGGGAGACGAACTTCTGCTCTGTTGGCGGGACGGTGCCCGTCGTTTTCGGCGCATTTGCGTCGCTCGTGCGTCCATGAAGCCAAGAGTTGTGCCCACGCGGCGGCAAAGAGATGGCAGAGTGTTAACAGAGCGAGGTTTATCAATTGTTTACCGGAAAATATTGCACTGCAACATAATACGCTTGACTTTATCTTGCGGTGCACCTAAATGTTGCATCGCACAAGACGTTCAGGTGCCGGCAGCCTCAAGGCTAAGACGGCACACGCGACAAGTGAAGTGCCAGTTAAACCCGGACCCGAAAGGCCCCTCCCATGACCGTTAACGTTCAAGATTTCCAGAAGTTCGGCCAGATCAACACCGAAGCGCCGATGAAGGCTTTTGCCGAGTGGCAGAAGGGCATGCAGACGATCGCCGGCGAAATGGCTACCTATTCCAAGCGTTCGTTCGAAGACGGGCAACAGACGCTTGAAAAGCTGATGGGCGTGAAGTCCTTCGACCAGGTCATGGAAATCCAGACCAGCTTCGCCAAGCGCGCTGCCGAAGACTACATGCAACAGCTCAACCGCATTGGCGGCCTCTACAGCGACTTCGCCAAGGAAGCGACCAAGCCGCTTGCTGGCATGATGCAGCAGGGCCGTTGATCGCACGGATCTTTTCCGCCGATTGCACGTTTAAGAGGGTCCGGCACTTGCCGGGCCCTTTTTGTTGCTTATTTAACGGTCTGAGGCACTCGCCAAAGCACCCTGCTCGCATTGTCCATCTACCGCCAACCAACTAACAGCGCTAAACTGCCGAGTGGCGGCCTCAGCTGCGAGACCACCTAGAACTCTCGTCTGCGATGTGTCAGCCATGCCGAAGCCGCATTGCACGCGTTGAAGCGGAGTGATCATGATCGAACTTCATCGCTGCGTTGGCGAGCTCAGCTGCGGCGTTGTCATGACCGTTGTAGTGTCATGATCAGTGCAGTGCCATGAACACTGCAGTGCCATGAACGCTGCGGTGCCCGGATTTTGCACCGCTTGAAGGTGCAGTGCCGCGGTGTCGATTCCTGGGCTCCGGCATGCGGCAGGGTGGTTTGCCGGGCGTTGGGTGTGCGGTGCGGAAATTGCCGGTGTGGAACTAGAGTGCGTGTGGCTCGCCAAAGGGGCGGCCACCAAGATGCAAGGGTCTCCCGATGGCCGGGAAAAACGGTACAGGCGACGATGGTGACGGCAACGGCAAGACCGGGCTGATCACAAAAACACGCCCGAAAACCAAGCGGCCCAGCCTTTATAAGGTCTTGCTCTTCAACGACGACTACACACCCATGGAATTTGTGGTGCACGTC
The DNA here is from genome assembly GCA_025359005.1 of Hyphomicrobiaceae bacterium. Lineage (GTDB taxonomy): Bacteria > Pseudomonadota > Alphaproteobacteria > Rhizobiales > Hyphomicrobiaceae > JABFRJ01. The sequence goes on from JANYHP010000087.1 coordinate 1,735, forward strand.
CTCGAGCGGTTCTTCAACAAGGGCCAAGAGGAAGCCACCAAGATCATGTGGCACGTGCATCAAAAGGGCGTCGGGGTCTGCGGCGTCTTCACTTACGAAGTTGCCGAGACCAAGGTTGCCCAAGTGATGGATCTCGCGCGGCAGAACCAGCATCCGCTGCAATGCCGCATGGAAAAGGAGTGACAGTCCAGTGCCAGCTTTCTCTCAAAGCCTTGAAACTGCACTTCACCGCGCGCTCGAAGCCGCCAACAAGCGGCATCATGAGCAAGCGACGCTCGAACATCTGCTGCTGGCGCTGATCGACGATCGCGATGCGGCCGCCGTCATGCGCGCCTGCAACGTCAATCTCGACGAGTTGAAGACGCGCGTCACCGAGTTCATCGACACCGAGCTTGAAGCGCTCGTCAAACCGGGCTCCACCGATGCGCAGCCGACAACCGGCTTCCAGCGCGTCATCCATCGTGCGGTCGTGCACGTGCAATCATCGGGCCGCGAGGAAGTGTCGGGCGCCAACGTGCTCGTCGCCATCTTCGCCGAGCGCGAGAGCCACGCCGCATTCTTCCTGCAAGAGCAGCAGATGACGCGCTTCGATGCCGTGCAGTACATCAGCCACGGCATCGCCAAGCGGCCCGGCATGAACGAACCGAAGGCGCCGCGCGGGGCCGACGAAGAGCCGTCGAACTCTGAAAACGGCGACAAGAAGGGTCAGCAGGACGCGCTGTCGACCTACTGCGTCAACCTCAACAAGAAGGCCAAGGACGGCAAGGTCGATCCGCTGATCGGCCGCGAACAGGAAGTGCTGCGGACCATCCAAGTGCTGTGTCGCCGGCAGAAGAACAACCCGCTGTTCGTCGGCGATCCCGGCGTCGGCAAGACCGCCATTGCCGAAGGCCTCGCGCGCAAAATTGTCCGCGGCGAAGTTCCGGAAGTGCTGCTAGGCGCCACGATCTTCTCGCTCGACATGGGGCAGTTGCTCGCCGGCACCCGCTATCGCGGCGACTTCGAGGAACGCCTGAAGGCCGTCATGAAGGAGATCGAGGCCTACGACGGCGCGATCCTGTTCATCGACGAGATCCACACCGTCATCGGCGCCGGGGCAACCTCCGGCGGCGCCATGGATGCGTCGAACCTGCTGAAGCCCGCGCTGCAGGCGGGCGCACTGCGCTGCATGGGCTCGACCACCTACAAGGAATACCGCCAGCACTTCGAGAAGGATCGCGCGCTGGTCCGCCGCTTCCAGAAGATCGACATCAAGGAGCCCAGCGTCGAGGATACGATCAAGATCCTGACCGGCATCAAGTCCGTCTACGAAGCGCATCACAAGATCCGCTACACCAACGAAGCCATCAAGGCCGCGGTAGAGCTGTCGGCCAAGTACATCAATGACCGCAAGCTGCCGGACAAGGCCATCGACGTGATCGACGAAACCGGCGCCTCGCAGATGCTGGTGCCGTTGAAGGACCGCAAGAAGAAGATCACCGTCAAGGACGTGGAGGCGACCATCGCCACCATGGCCCGCATTCCACCGAAGACGGTCACTAAGTCCGACGCCGAGGTGATGTCGCACCTGGAGAAGGACTTGAAGCGGCTGGTGTTCGGCCAGGATGCGGCGATCACGGCACTGACGAGCGCGATCAAGCTGGCGCGTGCGGGCCTGCGCGAGCCGGAAAAGCCGATCGGCTGCTATCTGTTCTCGGGCCCCACCGGCGTCGGCAAGACCGAAGTCGCCAAGCAGCTGGCCGGCCTGATGGGCATCGAGTTGTTGCGCTTCGACATGAGCGAGTACATGGAGCGCCACACCGTCTCGCGGCTGATCGGCGCGCCGCCGGGCTACGTCGGCTTCGACCAGGGCGGCCTGCTGACGGATGGCGTCGACCAGCATCCGCATTGCGTGCTGCTACTCGACGAAATCGAAAAGGCGCACCCGGATCTCTACAATATCCTGTTGCAGGTGATGGACCACGGCAAGCTGACCGATCATACCGGAAAGGCGATCGACTTCCGCAACGTCATTCTCATCATGACGACGAACGCGGGCGCCTCCGAAATGAGCAAGATGGCGATCGGCTTTGGTTCGACCAAACGCACGGGCGACGACACCGAAGCGATCAACAAGCTGTTCACACCGGAATTCCGTAACCGTCTCGATGCGACGATCGCGTTCGGCAATCTGCCGATGCCGGTGATCATGAAGGTCGTCGAGAAGTTCGTGTTCCAGCTCGAAGCCCAGCTTGCCGATCGCGGCATCACCATCGAGTTGACGGATGCGGCAACCAAGTGGCTCGCAGAGACCGGCTACGACGAGAAGTTCGGCGCGCGTCCGCTGTCGCGCGTCATCCAGGACCACATCAAGAAACCGCTCGCCGATGAAGTTCTGTTCGGCCGCCTGGAACACGGCGGTACGGTCAAGATCGGCGTCGAGGGCGAAGGCTTGATGCGCCACCTGGCGTTCGAATATTTCCCGACCGATCCCGACAAACGGCCGAAGTCAAAGGAAGACCTCGAAGACGAGGAGGACGAGGCCGAAGATTTCGACGAACCCGAACTGATCGAGGCGCCCGCCAAGAAGCCTGCCCTGCCGGGACCGAAGGAGCGCAAACCGCGCGCCGGCGGCGGCACCAGCCGGGCCAAGAAAGACGAGTGAAATTTTTTTAAGTAGAACGATCAGACACCGCGGCGCGCAATCGCCGCGGTGTTTTGCGTTTTGGAGGCAGAACTCCGAAGCGAATTTGAAATGCCGGGCGAAAGCGCGACGCGGCACGTAACGTCCGCTGATCGGACAAGCGCGGGCTGCCCTGGGGGCACCCGTGTTCCGTCTGGTGAGGGTGGGAGTTGACCGGAGCCGACGATGGGCTTCGGCGCGTAGGGTGCAATAGGCGAAGCCGTATTGCACCGTGTTCGGGGCGAATGCGGCGCAATACGCTGAAACGCTATTGCGCCCTACGGCCTCGCCCCAATTTCAGCACCCGGACCTGAGCAGACGCGCTCTCGGTACATTCTGCCGGCGGACGGTTTGACGCTGCGGCGGGCGGGATGGTGCTGCCTGTTGCTTGGGTTCGCCGCATCGCATGGCGGTCAATAGGCCAGAACGTCCATGGCGGCGGTCGGACGGGTGGCTGGGTCGGGGAACAAGGCGGCGAGCGTCGCGGTGGTCAGCGGGCCGCCCAGGTGGATGGCGCTGGCGATGTAGATGGTGCGCATGCCTGCGGCGATGCCGCCGGGACTATCGGTGAGGACGCCATCGCCGATGGCCAGGATCGCGCTGTCGGGCACGGTTTCGCCCGCCGCTTTCGCGATCAACGCGCGCGCTGTCGTATAGATGGCGGGGTGGGGCTTGCCGGCGTAGGTGACCGGCCCGCCGAGTTCGCTGTAGAGCGCGGCGACGGCGCCGCCGCAGTAGATGATGCGGCCGCCGCGATCGACCTTCAAATCCGGGTTGGCGCACAGCATCGGCACGCCGCGTGCAGCGAGCGCGGTGAGCAGCACGCGGTAAGTCTCCGGCGTTTCTGTCGTGTCGTCATAGAGGCCGGAGCAGAGGATGGCGGACGCCGCAGCCGCAGGGACACGCGGAATGTCCTTGCCGTCGAACAACGGCCAGTCGCGCTCCGGCCCGATGTGCAAAGTCGGGCGACCGGCCCAGGCGTCGAGCAGGTCGCGGGTCACGTCGCCGGAGGTCAACACGGCGTCATAGGCGTCGCGCGGGATGCCGAGGGCGTCGAGTTGGGCGATAACGCTCGCCGCCGGCCGCGGTGCGTTGGACACCAGCACCACGCGGCCCCCGGTCGCACGAAAGTCGCGACAGGCGGCAACGGCTGGCTGAAACACCGACACGCCGTTATGCAGCACGCCCCAGATATCGCAGATCCAAGCCCGCGCATCCGGCGCAAAGTCTGAGAGCCGCGACAGGATCGGCGTGGCTTGGTTGTTGGTCATGCGTGGGCTGCTCCGCGCTGGAAGACGCACCGACTTCGGGGCGCACTCGTTCTCGCCGGGAACGCCCGCGGGCTCAAGAGCGCCCTGACGGGTTGCACTGCGGGCCGCTGCGACAGAATGGCGGCGCGGTTTTTTTCCGCACGGTCTGCGCTGGCCCTTCACAGACAGTCCGCCAGACCCCATCTGCATCAATGCGTCGCCGCACGGGACGCGTTAGACAATCACAGCAGGCGCCGCTGCTACGGGGCGGGCCTTTGCCGGTGGAGACCACGTCATGAATCTCGAGATCTATTCCGATCGCGCCAAGGGCTTTCTGCAATCGGCCCAGTCGCTCGCCCAGCGCGAAGGACACCAGCAGCTCGGCGCAGATCATCTTTTGAAAGTGCTGCTCGACGATCCGGAAGGGTTGGCCTCGGGGCTGATCGAGCGCGCGGGAGGTAAACGCGCGGAGGCTTATGCCGCCAACGACCGTCTGATCGCCAAACGAGCCAAGATTTCCGGCGGCGGCGCCGGCCAAGTCTACATGGCGCCGGAACTCGGCAAGGTGCTCGAACAGGCCGAGCAAATCGCCAAGAAGGCGGGCGACACCTATGTGACCGTCGAGCGGTTGCTGCTGGCGCTGGCCATGGAGCCCTCGACCGATGTGCACAAACTGCTGAAAGCAGCGGGCGTGACCGCGCAAGGGCTCAACACCGCCATCAACGACCTGCGCAAGGGGCGTACTGCTGACAGCGCATCCGCCGAAAGCCAGTACGACAGCCTGAAAAAGTTCGCCCGCGACCTGACGGCGGCGGCGGCCGAGGGCAAGCTCGATCCGGTCATCGGCCGCGACGAAGAGATCCGCCGCACCATCCAGGTCCTGTCGCGGCGCACCAAGAACAATCCCGTGCTGATCGGCGAACCCGGCGTCGGCAAGACCGCGATCGCCGAAGGGCTCGCCTTGCGCATCGTGCAGGGCGACGTTCCGGAAAGCCTGAAGGACAAGAAGCTGTTGTCGCTCGACATGGGCGCACTGATTGCCGGCGCGAAGTATCGCGGCGAATTCGAGGAGCGGCTGAAAGCCGTGCTGTCGGAAGTGCAGGCGGCCGCCGGCTCGATCATCCTGTTCATCGACGAACTGCACACCATCGTCGGCGCGGGCAAGTCGGAAGGCGCGATGGATGCCGGCAACCTGCTGAAGCCGGCGCTGGCGCGCGGCGAGCTGCATTGCGTCGGCGCCACCACGCTCGACGAGTATCGCAAACACATCGAGAAGGACGCGGCCCTCGCCCGACGCTTCCAGCCGATCTTCGTCAACGAGCCGACGGTGGAGGACACCATCTCCATTCTGCGCGGGCTGAAGGAGAAGTACGAGTTGCACCACGGCGTGCGCATCACGGACAATGCGCTGGTGGCTGCGGCCACGCTCTCGAACCGATACATTACCGATCGCTTCCTGCCCGATAAGGCCATTGACCTCATGGACGAAGCGGGATCGCGACTTCGCATGCAGGTCGACAGCAAGCCGGAAGCGCTGGATGAAGCCGACCGCCGGCTGATCCAGCTGAAGATCGAACGCGAGGCGCTGAAGAAGGAAACCGACGCCGCGTCGCGCGACCGGCTGCACAAGCTCGACGGAGAAATCACGCAACTGGAAGAAACGGCGTCCGCGCTGACGTCACGCTGGCAAGCGGAAAAATCTAAGCTCGGCGGCGCGCGCAAGCTGAAGGAAGAGCTCGATGCAGCGCGCACCGAGCTTGAGCAGGCACAACGCCGCGGCAATCTCGCGCGGGCGGGCGAACTCGCCTACGGCGTGATCCCGGCGCTCGAAAAGAAACTGGCAGCGCTCGAACAAGGCGGCGGCAACGGCGCTGCCAAAGCCATGGTCGAGGAAGCGGTGACGGCCGATCACATTGCCGGCGTCATCTCGCGCTGGACCGGCGTGCCGATCGACAAAATGCTGGAAGGCGAAAAAGACAAGCTGCTGCGCATGGAACAGGAGATCGGCAAGCGCGTCATCGGCCAGGAAGATGCGGTTGTCGCCGTCGCCACCGCCGTACGCCGCGCGCGCGCCGGCCTGCAAGACCCCAACCGCCCGCTCGGC
>JANYHP010000109.1 GCA_025359005.1 Hyphomicrobiaceae bacterium
CCGATCGACGATGCGCCGAGCCACGCAGTGCATGAGGTCTCGGTGCGGAATGTTGTCAAAATATCGAGACAAATCGGCATCAACCACGTCGGTATAACCCCGACAGATCAACCGGTGAACTTCCTTGATCGCGTCGGTACCGCTTCTTTTCGGACGGTAGCCGTAGGCACTGTCATCGAGGTCCGCCTCGAAGATCGGCTCGATCACAATTTTGACGGCGGCAGCACCACCCGGTCCCGAATCGTTGGAATACCGAGCGGACGCTCACCGCCGCCTGGCTTCGGGATCAGAACCCGTCGCACCGGTTGGGGTCGATATGCCTTCTGTCGCAGGTCCTCGCCGAGGCCGGACAACCACGTCTCCGCCCCTGCGGCTTCGATCATGGCGAACGTCACCCCATCCACACCGGCCGCACCCGCATTGGCGCGGGTTTGGCGGTAGGCATGGGCGAGAATGTCGGCACGCCAGACTTTGTCGTAGAGTTGGTAGAAGCGGAAGTTCGGCTCCGCCTTCGCCTTGATGTAAAGCTTCCTCTGCAGCGTCCGGATCTTTTCGGGTGTTGCCAGGCTCCCCTGCGCGGAGGCGCAAAAAGATTGGGGCCAATCGCCTCATCCTCGACTGCTTCGAAAGCGCACCAGAAGTCAGGGTCCTTTGCTCCGCCGGCATTACCCGGCCTTCAACGCTCCTACGACCCTGTCCGACTTCCGCTTGGCTCGTCAGGCAACCCTGACGTTGAAGGCACGGGCCTCCAACCAAACGGATCTCCCCCGATTACCCGGGTCACCCTTCCAACGTGCCGTGCCCACTACCCCGGCGGATCGAGACGGGTGCAAGTGTCGGTTGCTTCCCCATCCCACGCGGCCTTCCCCGTTATTCAGGCGGGTCGGCATCCACGACTTCACTTTCGAGGCCTGCTCAGGCTTCACTCGCGTTACGGCCCGCCGGATTGCTCAACCGCCCAAGGCGGCCTTTGTTGCAAGGCTTCGATCCGCCGGTTGCCCGGACAAATCGCTTGCCAGCTACCAGATCAACCGACAACTCTCTGGGTGGAACCTACCGCCACTGGTGACCCGCGCCTTCGGGGCGCACCGAATAAAACGGGCTAGCTCCCCTTTCATTCAAGGCGGCATCGCCACCGACGCATGGGCCGCGCTCGCCCGCGCCGCAGCAGGTAAGTCGGAGGCGGGTCGCACCACATTGCTGATGGCGTTCCTCAACGCTGATCACGGGGCCGGCCAATGACCGCCCCACCGCACCAAGGCCGCGCCCTGAAAGCCGCCCGCGTTCTTGCCGGGCTCGAACAGGCCGAACTTGCCGAAGCGGCGGGCATGCACCGCAACGCGATTGCCGCGTCCGAAGTCCTGGCCGTGCCGCGTTTCAATCGCCCAAGCATGGCCCGCATTAAGACTGTCTTGCGCGCCCATGGCGTTGAGCTGATCGCCGATGCGGCTGGCGCCATTTGCGGGACCAGAACATGCGCCACCGTTCCGCGTGTCCGTTCGTTCGAAAGTCGGATGACCAGGGATCGTCACAAAAGCACGGCAGTGAACACCGCGCGCCCGGTCGAACCCGAGAACCCACCCGAGAACCCACCGGCGCCCAACATTCAACACGAGCCTGCTTCCATCGAGCAGTTGCGCGCAATGTTCGCAGCCATGTAGACCGCGCGCGCCATCTGAACGGAAAGCCCCATGCCCAAGACCGCAAAACGCGAAGCCGCAATCGACACCGATATCGCACGCATTTCGCCGCTCGAATTTCTGCTGTCTGTGATGCGCGACGAAAGCCAGCCGATTGAATTGCGCGTTGAAGCCGCCAAAGCCGCAGCGCCGCACGTGCATGAGACCCATTCAATCACGCTGCACAAAGGCGACACAGACGCCCCCATCGTGGTGCAGCTCGACAATCGCGCCGGGACCGACGCAGCCGTGAGCGCAACCCAAGTGTTGGGTGAAGGGTTCGCTTTCAAGATCGCCACCAATCGAAAGCACTGACGAGTGTGCGCCGCGCACAGTGGTCGCAATAAAATAATCAGGAAAAACCACAGTGGACAGTGAAGGCAAACCGCGAGGAAGGCAGCGAGGCCGCCCACTTGGCAGCCCGAATAAAGCGACGGCAGAAATCCGCGATCTTGCCAGACAGTGGGGACCGGCAGCCATCGAAGGCATGGCCAAGCTGGCGGGACTGGTGCGAGACGAGCATGGCAACGTCATCGGCGCCGCCGAAGCCGAGCAG
>JANYHP010000138.1 GCA_025359005.1 Hyphomicrobiaceae bacterium
CGATGATCAAACCATCGACACCGGCTGCCTTGGCGTCTGTCAGGAACGTGTCCACCGGATAGACGTAGATGGGGTTGTAATAGCCCATCAAAACAATCGGCGTCTCCTTATCGTTTTTTCGGAACTCGCGGACGAGTTGCAGCGTCTTCTTCATCGTCTGGCCGGATTTCAACGCGCGCAGGCCTGCCGCCTGGATCGCCGGGCCGTCTGCCATCGGGTCAGAAAACGGCATGCCGATCTCGATGATGTCGGCGCCCGCTTTGGGCAGGCCCGCGATGATCGCGCCGGCGGTCGCAAAATCAGGGTCGCCGGCCATGACGAACGTAACAAGGCCGGCGCGCTTGGCCGATTTCAATTCGGCAAAGCGGCGGTCGATGCGGGTGGGGGTGAGGGTCATTTCGATTTCGCCTTGGTCAGCCTTGTCTTGGGCTTTAGCTTGGGCTTTAGCTTGGGCTTTGACTTGTCAAAGCGTGACAAGTCAAGCCAGGGCTGTTTGCGCCCCTCCCGAACGACGTCGACGATTTCGTCGATGGAGATGCCAAGGCCGCTGATCCCCTGGACATCGAAAGGCGAACCGCTGCGCCGCTGTAATGAAAGCACGAAACTTTCGCCGCCCCGACGGCGAATGAGTACGTCCTCCGTTTTTGCGGCATCGAGGACTTCGGCCAGTTTTTGCCGTGCCTCGGTTACGGAATAGACCCGCATCGGATTTCACTCCAGTGTTCGGATACCGATTTTCGCCGCCTCAGCCTTCATGCGCTTGTCGAGCGTCAGAAGCGGAACGCTTGTCTCAAGCGCGCATTGCAGAAAAAAGGCGTCATAGGCGTAGATTTGCAAGTTCCCGGCGAGGTCGACCACTGACCTCATATCGACAGCGCGAAGCCGTATCGGCACCGCCTGCCAAATCTGCCAAAGCTGCCAAAGCTGCACCGATTGTGCTGCCGACAATCGCTTGCGTCGGACGAAACCGCTCAGAGCGTTGGCTAGAGCGCTTTCCACTTGGTTTGGATCGAGGGAAGCGCTCTAGCCCTTTGTTTATCGCATTTTCTGCACCAAACCGGTGCCCACTTCGGTGGAAAATGCTCTATTTCAAACGGCAAGCAAGACGCTGGGATCAAAAACAATTTCCATCTGTACAGTTGTCCGTGTCAGGTGCATCGAGCGAACTGTTTCTCGTCCGATGCAACAGTCGACCAATGCCCCGCCCTTCTAAATCTCCATGCCCAGCGCCTTGGCGACGGTGAACAGGTCTTTGTCGCCGCGGCCGCAGAGGTTCATCACCAGTACCTTGTCCTTCGCCAGCGTCGGCGCCAACTTGGTGACGTAGGAGAGCGCGTGAGCTGGCTCGAGAGCTGGAATAATTCCTTCGAGCCTGGTGCAGAGTTGCAGGGCGGTGAGGGCTTCCTTGTCGGTAATCGAGACGTAATTGACCCGCCCCGTATCGCGCAGCCAGGAATGCTCGGGACCGACGCCGGGATAATCGAGGCCCGCCGAAATCGAGTGACCTTCGAGGATCTGGCCGTCTGCATCCTGCAGGAGATAGGTGCGATTGCCGTGCAGGACGCCGGGGCGGCCGCCGTTCATCGACGCTGCGTGGCCGTTCTGGACTTCAAGGCCGTGGCCGCCAGCTTCGACGCCGTAGATGGCGACGTCTTTGTCGTCGAGGAAGGGATGGAACAGTCCGATCGCGTTGGAGCCGCCGCCGATACAGGCAACCAAGGCATCCGGCAGGCGGCCCTCGGCTTCCTGCATCTGGACACGCGTCTCCTGGCCGATGATCGACTGGAAATCGCGCACCAGCAGCGGATAGGGGTGGGGGCCGGCCGCCGTGCCGATGATGTAGTAGGTGTCGCGGACGTTGGTGACCCAATCGCGCAGCGCCTCATTCATGGCATCTTTGAGAGTGCCGGCGCCGGAGGTTACGGCGTTGAGCTTGGCCCCCAGAAGCCGCATGCGCGCGACGTTGGGCGCCTGCCGTTCGATGTCGGTGGCGCCCATGTAGATCTCGCACGGCAGGTTGAACTTGGCGCAGACGGTGGCGACCGCGACGCCGTGCTGGCCGGCGCCGGTCTCGGCGATGATGCGCGTCTTGCCCATGCGGCGGGCGAGCAAGATCTGGCCGAGGCAATTGTTGATCTTGTGGGAGCCGGTGTGGTTGAGTTCGTCGCGCTTGAAGTAGATCTTGGCGCCACCACAGTGCTCGGTCAGGCGGTCGGCGAAATAGAGCGGGCTCGGACGCCCGGAGTAGTGCTTGTGGAGATGGTTCAATTCGGCCGCGAATTTCGGGTCGGCCTTCGACGCGTTGTAGGCCGCTTCCAGCTCGAGGATTGCCGGCATCAGCGTTTCAGCGACGAAGCGGCCACCGAATTTGCCGAAAAAGCCACGCTCGTCGGGGCCGGTGCGGTAGCTGTTGGGGCGGTCTGTCGGGGGGGTGGTTGCGGCCATGGTCTCGGTCACTTTTCTGGGGCGTGCTTTAGTCAATCAGGCGGACCACATCTCGGCCCGTCGTGCAAGGCGGTGACGCCATTCCGCAGCGGGCGGCGAATCGGCGATTGCGACATACAATGACCAAAGCGAGGACCCCAAGCGAGCGCCCCCATGGGGGATGCTACCAAAAGGATCGACGAGGCCACGCTCGGTTTATTCCGGCTGATGTTGCGTGACAATTTCCGCAACTGAAAAGGCATGGAATTGGACGTGCTCGAGCAGCCCTCATGGACACCGGCCCAAAACCCCGACCTTAAGCCTAACCAGCCTTCGCCGCCGCGATGAACTGCCGGATCAAATCGGCATCCTTCACCCCTGGTGCAGCCTCGACGCCCGACGACACATCCACCGCCAACGGATCGCACGCGGCAATTGCTGCCGCGACATTATCCGCCGTCAGCCCGCCCGACACCATGAACGGAAACTCCGCGCGGATTGCTCGCAGCACCGTCCAGTCGAACACCACGCCGTTGCCGCCCGGCAGCGCTGCATTGGGCGGCGGCTTGGCGTCGAACAGGATCAGGTCGACACTTCCCCGGTAGTCGAGGCCCTTGGCCGCATCCTCAGCCGTGCTTACCGGTATTGCCTTGATGATCGGCAACGCAATCAGGCGTCGGATCTCGCGCACCCGTTCCGGCGTCTCGTGCCCATGCAGTTGCAGATAGTCCGGTTTCAATCCTGACGCTACGGCCGCAACCTCGTCGTCGCGCGGATCAACCATGAGAGCCACGACCGATGCACCCCCACGGGTGCGCGCGCGCGATGCCAACGCGTGTGCATGGGCGATCGTTACATGACGTGGGCTCTTCGCGAAGAACACCAGCCCCACATACTCGGCGCCGGCATCCACTGCCGCGTCCATGATCTCGGCCGTCTTGATGCCGCATATTTTGACGCGTGGGGGCATGGCTCCACTATCCTTGTCTTCTCCCCGCTTCAGGGGGTGGGGAGAAGGTGAGTTGCGCTCACGCCTTGGCTTTGGCCTTGTCGAGGGCTGAGAAGGTGCCGCCGTCTTTGGCGAGGCGTTCAATCAAGGGTGCGACTTTCCAGCGCTCGCCGTACTTTTTCTCGTAGAATTTGATCCGTTCGGACACCTTGGCCAAGCCCATCGCATCGGCCTGCCACATGGGGCCTCCGCGCCAGGCGAGGAAGCCGTAGCCATTCAGGTAGACCGTATCGATGTCGCTGGAGCGGAGCGCGATGCCTTCGTCGAGGAGTTCAGCGCCGGTGTTTACGAGCCGCAGCAACGTGCGCTCGATGATCTCCTCGGTGGGGATACCATTGCGGGGCTCGATCCCTTGCTTGGCGGCTTCGGCGCGGAACATGGCAGTCACGCCCGGGTCTTCGACACGTTTGCGGTCAGAGCCATAGGTGTAATAGCCGGCGCCCGTCTTCTGGCCGAAGCGGCCGCTGTCGGCGATGGCGTCGGTGACGCGATAGAGGCGGCGGCGCTCGTCGGAAATCGCGTGCTCCTTGCGGATGCGCCAGCCGACGTCGATGCCGGCCAAGTCCATGACCGCGAGCGGACCCATGGCCCAGCCCCAGCTTTCCAGGGCCTTGTCGACCTCGGCGGGAGTGACGCCTTCGAGCAGCATGGCCTGCACTTCCTCGCCGTAGCTTTCCAGCATTCGATTGCCAATGAAGCCGAAGCACACACCCGATACCACGCCGACCTTGTTGATACGCTTGGACAGCGCCATAGCGGTGGCCAACGCATCGCTCGCCGTCGCCTTGCCGCGCACAATTTCCAGCAACCGCATGATGTTGGCCGGCGAGAAGAAGTGCAGCCCCAGGACATCTTGCGGACGCTTGGTCGAGGCGGCGATTTCATCCACGTCCAGGGTGGACGTATTCGACGCCAGGATGGCGCCCGGCTTGCAAATAGCGTCGAGCTTGCCGAAGACCTCCTTTTTGATTGCCATGCTTTCGAATACGGCCTCGATGACAAGATCGGCGGTAGCGAGGCTGTTGAGATCGAGTGATGGCGTCAGGCTCTTGGCGATCATGGCGCCCTGCTCGGCGGTCATGCGGCCGCGCTTGACGTTGGCTTCGATGGTTTCGCGAATGCGCGCCACGCCCTTGTCGAGAGGCTCTTGCTTCATTTCGACGATCGTCACCGGGATGCCGGCTTGCAGGAAGGCCAGCGTGATGCCAGTTCCCATGGTGCCCGCGCCGAGCACGCCGACGCTCTTGATGTCACGGGTTTTGACGTCCGGGCCAATGCCGGGGATGCTGCCCGCCTGGCGTTCGGCAAAGAAGGCGTATTGCAGCGCCTTGGCGTAGGGTGTCGCGAGGCACTCCATGAACAACTCGACTTCGCGCTTGGAGCCGTCGGCGAAATTCAGTTTCGTTGCCGCTTCGACGGCGTCGACGCAGGCGCGGGGGGCAACAGGTCCGCTCGGATGGCGGCCAAGCGCGGCGCGGCGCTTGTCAAACAGGTCCGGTGCGAGTTTGCTCGTATCGATGGTGAGTTCCGACGTGCGCCGCGGCCCAGCGCCCTTGGTGATCAACTCGTTGGCGAATGCGACCGCACCCACCACCACGTCGCCATCGATGGCGGCGTCCGCCAGATTGAGCGCGAGCGCCTTGGCGGCGTCGATCGGCGCGCCCGAGGTGATCATATCGAGGGCCGGCTCGACGCCGATGACGCGCGGTAGCCGCTGGGTGCCGCCAGCGCCTGGCAATACACCGATTTTCACCTCGGGAAGGCCAAGCTGCTTCACTGAATTGGCGATGACGCGAAAATGGCACCCCAGAGGGATCTCGAATCCGCCGCCCAGAGAGAGACCGTTGACGGCCGCGACGACCGGCTTCGGCGAGGCCTCGATGGCATTAATCACATCGAACAGCATGGGTCCCGAACGCCCCTTGCCGAATTCGGTGATGTCGGCGCCGGCCGAGAATGCACGGCCAGCACCCGTCAACACGATCGCCTTGACGGCTGCATCGGCATTCGCATGTGCGAAAGCGGCCACGAGCCCGCTCCGCACCGGCTCGCTCAAAGCGTTGACCGGCGGGTTGTCGATACGAATGACGGCCACCTGGCCCTGGCGTGTGCTCGATACGGGGCCGAAGGTTTCAATACTCATGACGTACTCCCGGAAGGTGCTTATACTGCCGCACTGTTGCGGCGTGTTCCTGATGCTGGCATTCGTGTCGCTGGTGTTCTGGCGCGTTGCCTGCTGCCATTCAGCCGTCCTTGTCGTATACGTCAAGTCTATCGCGATGCTGCGGCATCGCCAACCGGCCTTAGTCACAAAGGCGCAATGCACCACCTTAGGAGACAATTCCGATGCTCACTGGCATGATGATGAACCGGCCGCTGTTGATTTCCGGCCTGATCGATTTTGCCAGTGAGGTGTATGGCACAATTCCCATGGTCTCGCAGACGGTCGAAGGCGGCATTCACCGCTACACCTTTGCCGACAGCCGGAAGCGGATCGCCAAGCTCGCCAACGCGCTGATCGCCATGGGGGTCAAGCCGGGCGACCGCGTCGCGACACTGGCCTGGAACGGTTACCGACACTTCGAACTCTATTACGCGATCTCTGGCATCGGCGCCGTCTGTCACACGATAAATCCGCGGCTTTCGGCCGAGCAATTTATCTATGTGGTCAACCACGCCGAAGACACGGCGTTGTTCTTCGACATCACATTTGCGCCCATCGTCGAGAAGTTCAAGGCACATTGGAAGCCGGTCAAGACCTACGTCGCCATGACCGACGCAGCGCACATGCCGGACATGGCGGGAGCGCTCTGCTACGAGACACTCATCGCGCCGGCCTCGGATCAGATCGTCTGGCCTGATTTCCCGGAGGATACGGCCGCAGCGCTTTGCTACACATCGGGCACGACTGGCGATCCAAAGGGCGCGCTTTATTCGCACCGCTCCACGGTGCTGCATTCACTCTATTCCGTGGCCACCATCAATATGGCGTTCGGTAGCGACCGGTCGATTTTGCCGGTGGTACCGCTGTTCCACGTCAATGCCTGGGGACTGCCCTATTCGGCGGCGATCACCGGCACGACATTGATATTCCCAGGCGCAAAACTGGATGGGGCGAGCCTATTCGAGCTGATGGAGAGCGAGCATGCGTCGGGCTCCTGGGGCGTGCCCACGGTGTGGCTGGGGCTGCTGGCGGAAATGAAGAAGCGCGGCCGAAAGCCGGTCGGGTTGAAGCACGTGCTGATCGGCGGTTCGGCTGCGCCCAAGCCGATGATCGAGACGTTCGAAAAGGACTACGGCATCACAGTCCTGCAAGGCTGGGGCATGACGGAAATGAGCCCGCTCGGCACGGTCGGCCACCTGTTGCCGGAAGAGGAAAACCTGGACTTCGCGGAGCGCGTCGAACTCAAGGCCAAGCAGGGACGCCGTGTCTATGGCGTTGATCTGAAGATCGTGGACGAGGCCGGCACCCGGCTGCCTCACGACGATGTCGCGAGCGGTGAACTGTTCGTGCGCGGTAACGCCATCGTTTCGGGCTACTACAAAAATGAGGGCGCCTCAGTCCGCGCCCTCGACAAGGAGGGCTGGTTCGCCACGGGCGACGTGGCACGCATCGCGGCTAACGGTATGCTGACAATCGTCGACCGCACGAAGGACCTGGTGAAGTCCGGCGGGGAGTGGATCTCGTCCATCGACGTCGAGAATGCGGCGATGGCGCATACCGGACTCGCCAATTGCGCCGTTATCGGCATCCCACATCCGAAATGGACCGAACGTCCCGTGCTCGTGGCCGTGAAGGCGCCCGGTGCCGAGCCCAGCAAGGACGAAATTCTCAAGCTGCTCGACAGTAAGCTGGCCAAGTGGCAACTGCCCGACGACGTCATCTTCGTGGAAGCCCTGCCAATCGGTCCGACTGGCAAGGTTTCCAAGCGTGACTTGCGGGCAAAGTTTGCCGACTACAAGCTGCCCGAAGCGGGTTGATGCGGCGGCTGGTGCTGTTGTCACCCCTCTGCGCGCAATCGGTATCGCCTGCGACATCGGGTGTTGCCGGTTTTGCCGCGCTCGGGCGAGACAACACTGTGCGTGCCCTTGACGGAGGCGGTGGCGGTTTCCATATCCGTTTTATCCGGGTCGCCGATACAGAGCGGCCGGTGCATCCGGGCCGGCATGGCCGGGTGGCGTGACTAACGATCCTGCAAGTCGCTTCTTGAAAGGGCTTGGCCATGACACGAATACCGCTACTTTCCTCACCACTGCTGCTGGGCTTCGATGAAATCGAACGCCTGATCGACCGTGTCGGCAAGGCAGGCGCGGACGGGTATCCGCCTTACAACATCGAGCGGATCGTTGATGATCCCAAGGGGCTGGCGGAGCCGGTGGATGCTGGAGACCGGCAGGCCCGCGCCGAGGAGAACGAACCCCCGAGCGGACAAGGGGTCGAGGACCTCGCGGGCCG
>JANYHP010000150.1 GCA_025359005.1 Hyphomicrobiaceae bacterium
GCGCCCAGCGCCACAAACACCATGCCGGCGGCGAAACTGATTGCACACAACACCGACATGAAAATTACGAACCCACGCGGGCTCAGCGAGCGGTGCGGTACGAGCACGGCACGAAAAGGTAGCGACGTCGGCAACGCAACGGCTTGCATCTGAGGGGCCTTGTCGTCCATCACGTCCATGCGTCTCAATCCACCGTCGCCCATTCGCACCCATGGAGCCGCCATGCCGCGCGCAGCCAAGCCCAAGCTCCCCAAACGCAGCGCGCCGAAGGCCGCCGCCGCCCCCCCGGGGAAGCCTAAGGCAAAGGCGCCTTCCAAGGCGAGCGCCAAAACGGCGCAGACCGTCACAGCAGCACGACCGAAGTCCACCAAACCCTCCGCGGCACAACCGGCCGCATCGTCGGCGAACCGCGTGAGCGCCATCTTCCAGCGGTTCCACGCAGCCGAACCCGAGCCCAAGGGCGAACTCGAGCACTCCAATCCCTATACGCTGCTGGTGGCCGTGGTGTTGTCGGCGCAAGCCACTGACGCCGGCGTCAACAAGGCCACCCGCGCCCTTTTTGCCCGTGCCGATACGCCGGCGAAAATGCTGGCGCTCGGCGAGGATCAGGTCCGCGAGCACATCAAGACGATCGGCCTGTTCCGCAACAAAGCAAAGAACGTGATCCTACTGTCGGAAAAGCTGATCACCGAGCACGGCGGCACGGTGCCGGCAGACAGAGATGCGCTCGTCGCCTTGCCGGGCGTCGGGCGCAAGACCGCGAACGTGGTGCTCAACATGGCATTTGGGCACAAGACTATGGCGGTCGATACGCACGTCTTCCGGGTTGCCCATCGGCTCGGGCTGTCGCATGGCAAAAATCCGGAGGCGGTCGAGGACGACCTGATGCGGATCGTGCCCGACGGCTACCTGTTCCATGCCCATCACTGGCTCATTCTGCATGGCCGTTATACGTGCCTCGCGCGCGCGCCGAAGTGCGCAGCCTGCCCGGTGGCAGACCTGTGCGCGTCGGAAGATAAGGTCGCCGTTCCATAACGGCGCTTTATAGTCGCGCCCTCCTGATCGCACTTGCCGACGGCTGCCAGCCCTGCAACCTTCGCCAACCAGCCGTTCCAAACTCTCCTCAATTCATGAGTGTCCGCGCATGTCCGTCGCCAATGGCCGCCAGTTTCTCTCCATCCCGGGTCCGACGAACGTGCCCGATGCAGTTTTGCAGGCAATGATGCGGCCGGCGGTCGACATCTACACCGGGCCGCTAGTCGCCATGACGGACGCGCTTCTGGTCGACCTCAAGAAGGTTTTCCGCACCAAGGGCAAAACCTTCATCTACGCCGCCAACGGCCACGGTGGCTGGGAAGCAGCGCTGAGCAACGTGCTCTCGCGCGGTGACACGGTGCTGGTGCTCGAAAGCGGCCGCTTCGCCATCGGTTGGGGTGAAATGGCCGGCGTGATGGGCGCCAAAATCGTAACGCTGCCGGGCGACTGGCACCGTGCGGTCGATCCGGCGGCCGTGCACAAGCGCCTCGCGCAAGACAAAGCCCATGCGATCAAGGCCATCATGGTCGTCCAGATCGACACAGCCTCCGGCGTCGTCAACGACATCGCAGCCATTCGCAAGGCGATCGACGCGGCGAAGCATCCAGCCCTGCTGATGGTCGATTGTGTGGCCTCGCTGGGCTGCATGCGCTTCGAGATGGACGCTTGGGGCGTCGACGTCGCCATGTCGGGATCGCAGAAGGGGCTCATGGCGCCACCAGGGCTGGCTTTTGTGGCCGCCGGTCCGCGCGCACTCGAAGCACACAAAAGCGCGAACATGAAGACGCACTATTGGGACTGGACCTTCCGGCAAGGCCCGGAGCACTACCAGAAATATTGCGGCACCCCGCCGGAGCATCTGCTGTTCGCCCAACGCGCAGCCTTCGATCTGCTGTTCGCCGAAGGCCTGGAACAGGCTTGGACACGGCACGCGATCCTGGCGCGCGCCACGCATGCCGCGATCGCCAAGTGGTCCGAAGGTCAGGTGATGTCGTTCAACATCGCCGAGCCGGCGCAGCGCGCGGCGTCGATCACCAACGTGCGCATGGCCGGCGTCGATACCGATCTGCTGACCAACTATACGCGTGAGAAGTGCGGAGTGACGCTCGGTCTCGGCATCGGTGGCTACCAGGGCAAGGCGTTCCGCATCGCCCACATGGGCCACACCAACGCGCCGATGGTTCTCGGCACCCTCGGCGCCATCGAGATGGCGTTGAAAGCCTTGTCCATCCCACACGGTTCGGGCGGCGTGAGCGCTGCCATCGAAACATTGGCCGCGGCCGTCCCTGCATGACAGCGACGCCTGCGAATGAACTCTCGGGCAGCACGCGTGCAACGTTGTGGGTGCTGTCGGCGGGCAACTTCGTCGTCGGCATAGCGGCCTTCGTCGTGCTGGGATTGATGACGACGATCACGCGAAGCCTGTCGGTGGAGCCCGCCGAGGGCGCGCAGCTGATGACCTATTATGCCGTCGCCTACGCGATCGGCTCACCGCTGCTGGTGGCGTCCACCGGGCGACTGCAACGACGCCAGGTCATCGCAGGTGCCATACTG
>JANYHP010000151.1 GCA_025359005.1 Hyphomicrobiaceae bacterium
ACAATAGGCAAGCATGCGGTGATCGAATTGGACTGTCGCAGCGTTCTCGAAGACGTTGTGCCACGTGGGTGTCATGGCGGCCAATCCGGCTGGGACGAAGCGTCCGTCCATCAGCGGCCACGTATTGTAGGCAAGCCCGGCTTTCAACCCAGCGACGAGCGCGCCGGCGCCGATCTGGAGCAAGACGAGCCCAAGGATACTGACGGCGATTGTGCGGCTATGCGCTGCTAACGTCCGCAACCGGACGCGGCTCGCGGAGCGATCCTGCAGGTCGAACGCAGTCCACAGCAGTGCCGCAAAGAGCACGGATGCCAGCACCAAGTGAGCGGCGAGCCTGTACTGGCTGACGTCTATCCTCGCTGAAAGCCCCGATTGGACCATGAACCAGCCGAGCGCCCCCTGGAACCCGCCAAGCACAAGTAGTCCTGCGAGCTTGACCATCAAGCGCCCACGCACGGCTCCGCTGGCCACGAACATCGCGAAGGGCAGGAAGAACGCGACGCCGACGATGCGGCCAAGAAAACGGTGCCCCCACTCCCACCAGAAAATGCCTTTGAAGGCCTCGAGCGACATGCCTTTGTTGATCAGCGCATACTGTGGGATTTGGCGATACTTCTCGAAAGCCAACAGCCAGTCAGCCTCCGTCCATGGCGGCAGTGCGCCCATGATTGGCTGCCACTCGGTAATCGAAAGGCCCGAACCCGTCAGTCGCGTCGCCCCACCGACCACCACCATGGCGAACACCAACGCGGCCATTGTAAAGAGCCAAGGGGCAATCCAGCGATTGACGTGGACGGCCGGCCCATTGGAAGAAAAGCTCGCAGCTGCCGTCATGTCGCGGTCCTTCGGACATTCTCTCTTCTGCTGGCGATGCTATGACCGGCCAGTCGGCCTCCAAGTTCGCAACTGTTGCTAGGGCGCACTGGGGCGTTAAGACAAGGTGCAAAAGCGGCTTGGGCGCGATATATCGCAGCCTGGAACCGGAGACGTTGCACATGATGATGAGTAATCCCGGCCGCAAGCTGGCCGGCACGATCGGGCTCTTAGCACTGCTGATCGCTTATTCACTGCTCGTGATGGCATTTGCAACCAGTGCGCTGCCGGCCATCGGCGGTCTGAGCGCGATCGCATTCTACGCAGTTGCAGGTATCGGCTGGCTGCCCATCGCGATGCTGCTCGTCAGCTGGATGTACAAGAACGACAGACCCGCATCCCGCCCCTGACGCTGCAACGATTTCAGGCGGCGGCGCCCCAGGTATTGAGCGACAACGCCAAATCGCGAAGCGCAAACGGTGCACCCGAGAGCAACGTCCTCGTGTAGCGCGTGTCTTGATAGTCGCCATTGAGCGACAGCCGCGGCAGAGCCGTCATCGACGATTTATGGCGAGCGTGGATAACGCCTTTGTCCGTGGTGACTGCGGTCACAAAGCCAAGCTCTCGCGCAAGGTCGAACTCACGCGGGCCGGCGCTGCAAACGTCTCCGAAGGGGTAGCTGAAATGGCGGATCGGCCGACCCAGTTCGCTGGCGAGGCGGGCAGTACTTGTTGCCATTTCGTAGCGTGCTGCGCCATGACCCAGCTTGGATAAGGCATAGTGCCGAACCGTATGGGCGCCGATGGTGACCAGCGGATCGGCAGCCAACGTGCGCAACTCGTCCCAGTCGAGCACCAGGTCGCGACAGAGCAAGCGCGTATCAACGCCGGCAGTCCCGCAAAGTCCGGCAACGATCGAACGGGCGATGGTCTCGTCCATCTTCCTGAGGCGCCAATAGATCGTGTCGTAAGCGGCATCCTTTTCGTCGGAGGTGCCGGCTGGAAGCGATACTGTCTCGTCAGGCAGATCGCACGACACGTGAGACAGGCGTTCGATCGCCGTTTCCAGGGCTAGCCACCACAGGTCGCCACGCCCGTCGATATAGTCGGTGGGCGCATAGACTGCGAACGGCGCGCCATAACGTCGAAAAACGGGGAGGGCGTGGATCAGATTGTCTCGATACGCGTCATCGAGGGTGAAAGCGATGAATGGCCGAGACCCTGGGTTGGGATTGGACAGGCGGTCTGCAACTTCGTCGAGCGAGATGAGGTCGAAGCCGGCTTCCAGGCATTGGCGAATCGTCTGATCGAGGAAATCCGGCGTGATTTTGAGAATTCGGTTCGGCGAAAAGGCGCCGGGTGCCTCGGGGCCGACTTGATGCAGCATCAAGATCGCGCCCATGCCGGCAGTCATGGGCGACAGCAGGCGGCTAGCCCCGCTGTAGTGCATGGCGGTGAGGGCGACCTTCAGCAGGTTCGTTGTGCGGCGGCTCATGGTCGGGGCAACGGTTGCTCTTGGAACTGGCGTTCGCATGCGGCCAAGGTTGCCGCTGCGTCATGCAGTCCACTAGCAAGAACCGTGCACGTCCCGGAGGCGGTCGGGGTGCCGTGGTTGTTCCGCCCAGTCATGGTCAACAAATGGTTACGATGCCACTCATCGAGGTTTGCGCATGTCGGCGGGTTCGCCTGCACCAGCCTCGATGCTGTGCTCGTGATTACAGGCTCGCGCGTGCGGGGCCGCGGGCGCTTGGAGCACTCGCCGCTCGCCAGCTATCGCTGGGTGCAGATGCAATTCTGAGGATAGGGAAATCAGGAACCAGAAATCCAAGGAAGGACTGGTTCGATGGCGGCAACGAAAGTTCCGATGAAGCAACGACCAGAACTCCTGCATCAAACCGGCCATGTATCATTTCGAACAGGGCCTGCGCGATTGCGTGGGGCGCGTAGACGACGATGACGTCATACATCTCGTCGAGTGCATCGAGAAGCATTGCGGCGCTATCGGGATCAATAGCTTCCGTTGGACTGCTACCAGAGCCCAGAATATCGATGCTGCCGTTGGGCGCGCGCTGAATGGCCTCTTCGAGCGAGACGGTCCCGCGCAGTAAGTTCGACGTTCCAGGCTCGTTGTCCACGTTGATAAGGCCTGCCAGGGTTGCGCCGGAGCCAGCCCAGGCGATCAGCAGGACTTTCTTGCCGGTGGCTGCCAGGCTGTGCGCAAGCTCCATAACCAAAGACGGGCGATTGCCAGGCGCTTCATGACTGGCAACAAGCACGCGAAATCCGCGGGCGCCGCGAGCAATTTCGACAAGCTTATGCGCAGTATCGGCGATGCCGTCGCTGGTTTGCGTCCCGGCGCGTTTGGACGCGGCCATTGCATCGCCCGAAAGCGCCCGTCTATTTGGCGCGGCCTCGCCAAGGCCAACGGTCGTATGCGCGTGGGACGGACGCTTCGCTTCAGGCCGCGCACTGCGGACCAGCTCGCGCGTCAAGACCAGGGCTAGTCCAAGAATGAACGCAGCAGCGGCAGCAAGTGACGCCATGGAGCCGATCTTGGGGAATACCTTTTCATTTGACGGATACGCGCGGGAAACAATCTCGACCTCGGCCGGTGCGACGGCAGCGGCCGCGCTGGATGTAGCGGTCTCGAACTGCCGTTGCACGCGCTCCAGCTCGGCGCGCTTGGACCTTGCCTGGTTCTCCAACTGGGCGAGGCGCACGGTGTCGGGGCCCGATGACACCACCGTACGTTTCAGGTCGTCGACGCGCCGGCGAATGCCAGCTTCGCGATCGGCCGCGATGCGCGCGTCGTTTCCGAGACTGTCGACGGCCTTGAGAATTTCGGTCCGAATCTGCCCCTGCAGACCGGCAAGTTCCGAATGCAATTGCTTCATGCGGGGATGGCCCGGAAGCAGCGTTGCAGAAAGCTCGGAAATCTGCCGCTCCAGCGTGACGCGCTGCTCTTCCATCTTGGGTATCAACGTAGATTTCTGCACATCCGGGTTGGCGGCAGCGCTCCCCCGCAGGCTCATGTCACGTGCTGTCTGAGCGCGGGCATCTGCCTCGCCGCGAGTGGTTGCCGCCCTCGTCAACTCTGCGGAAAGTTCGCTCAATTGCTGGTCCTTGAGCCCTGTGGACTGCATACCACTCAGGAATAGGTTGGCTCTGCCCCGAAACTCAGCCGCGTCTGCCTCTGCAACGCTGGTTTCGCGCGTCAAACGATCAACTTCCGGCGCCAGCTTGCCACGCACATCCGAATTCTCAACGGCGGCGCGACCGCGCAGACTGTCGCGGTAAAGTTCGGCAAGCGTATTGGCGCAGTCAGCGGAAAACTTGGCGCTGGACGACGTGCAATCAATGATAACCGAGCGGGTCTCGCGAACCTGATAGGCGCGAACAGCACGGAAATAGGCTTGCATCAAACGGTCTTCGTCGGTTTCCCCTGGCTTGGGTCCGCCGATGCCAGCAGTGCGGAGGAGCCGACCGTAGAGATCGTCGGGTTCAAGTGCCGTGTTGAATTCCGGCCGTTGCGTCAAAGTGAGCGCCTTGGACATTTTGAGCGCCAGTTCGGTCGACATCAGCCCGCGAACGTGTGTGCCGACTGCTTCTTTGTCTGGACGGCCGCCGCCTTCTGCCGGGCCTGAACCACGAATTTCCAGCTGCGATTGCGACAGATACTTGGGCGCCATGGTGGACAGCACGCCACCGGTAATCGCGGCCACACTGGCAGCGAGGACGATGAGCGCCGGAATTTTTCGTCCGACAGTTCTTAGGACCGACGCGAGGTCGATGGCGTTCGGATCGCCTGGAGCGTGAGACAGCATGTGAACTTGGCCCGGTCTTGCAAGAATATGCGACACTCATTTGATCTAATAGCGGCGAGGTTGCTATTCACTTAAGCGACGCCGTCGGATGCATCGAAATGAAACGATCGCCAATGATTTCTTAACCGGCGTGGTCGTAGAAAGAAGGTCCGTGTTCGTGGAAGGGCTGAAATAAAATGGTTCCGCGTCTGGTTGGTGCTTTGGGTGTGTTGGCGATGCTGTGCGGTGGATGCGCCCAACACGACGCACGACCGGGCAATATTGGTTTTGGGTCGAACGACCTGTCGATAGCGGTGAAGCCAGTGCCGCCGATCGTCCAGCCGTCAGGCACCGCCATTGCGGGCTGGTCGTCGGTTGTGATGCAGGATGCCTATGAGGAACCGGGGGCCGTGGCTTTAGAAGCAAGTGGGCCCTACACACTTGATAGCGGCGACAAATTAAGAATTTTTGTCTACGCCCAGCCAAGCCTGTCACGTGTCTATGCGGTCGATAGCGAAGGCTTAATTTCCGTACCGCTCATCGGCAACGTACGGGCGCGCGGCGCGACGACACGTGGGCTTGAAAGTGCAATCCGGTCCCGTCTCGCGGCGGAATTCGTTCGGGATCCGCATGTAACGGTGGATATTCAGTTATACCGACCGTTTTTCATTCTTGGTGAAGTCAAGGCCGCCGGCCAGTTTCCCTATGTCGGCGGGATTACGGTAGAAGGTGCCGTGGCCATTGCCGGCGGTTATTCCGAGCGCGCGAATGAACGAAAAGTTCATATCACCCGGCGTACCAAGGAAGGGATCGAGAAGCTCGAGGTTTCCGGCGACTTCGAAGTGAGACCGGGCGACACGATTCACGTGCGGGAACGTTGGTTCTGAAACCCTGGTGGGGCCGGACTTCCCTTGCGCAACATCGAGGGGTTCCGTGTCTCAACAACCTTTTGTCGAACGCCGAGCGCGCGAGCGCCTTGCAATCCTCCATTGCCTGCGGGCACCGGTTGGTGGCCTGTTTCGCCACGTCATCGATTTGGCGACAGCACAAGCGGCACTCGGACATCGTGTCGGGGTCGTCTGCGCCTCCACCGGCGACGCGTTGACGGAGGCACGGTTGCTGGCGTTCGCACCGTGTCTTCGGCTCGGCTTACATCGGCTGCCAATGGGCCGAGATCTCGGACTGAGCGATGTGCGCGCTTATCGCCAGGTCTCGGCGATCGCGCACGAACTCCAGATCGATATTATCCATGGCCATGGCGCAAAGGG
>JANYHP010000202.1 GCA_025359005.1 Hyphomicrobiaceae bacterium
GCCAAGCGCGTTTCCATCGTGGACGTTGTCGTTGGCCCCCAAAGCTATCACCTGCTGCCCGGCCTTATCGGCCGCCGCGCCGCCGACGGCCAGATCATCGCCACAGAATTCCACGACGACGACAAGTTCGCGCGCCTGCCGCCTCGGTCTGCCACGCGGCGCACGGCCGCCTTCCTCACCGTGCAGGAAGGTTGCGACAAGTTCTGCACCTTCTGCGTGGTGCCCTATACGCGTGGCGCCGAACTGTCGCGGCCCGTCCAGCAGGTTCTCGACGAGGCCCGCCGGTTGACCGACACGGGCGTGCGCGAGATCACGCTGCTGGGCCAGAACGTCAATGCGTTCCACGGCGCAGACGCCAGCGGCCGGGAAGTCTCGCTGGCCGGCCTCATCGCCGAACTCGCCCGCATCGAGACTTTGGAGCGCATCCGCTACACCACGTCGCATCCGCGCGACATGCGCGACGACCTGATCGGCCTGCACGCCACTGAACCCAAGCTGATGCCGTATCTGCATCTGCCGCTTCAGGCGGGCGCTGACCGCATACTCGCCGCCATGAACCGCAAGCACACGGTCGCCGAATACCTGACGCTCGTGGCTCGCGTCCGCGCGGCCAACCCGTCGCTCGCGTTGTCGACCGACATCATCGTCGGCTTCCCGGGCGAGACAGAGGCCGAGTTCGAAGCGACGCTGGACGTCGTCCGCACTGTCCGTTTCGCCCAGGCCTATTCCTTCAAGTACAGCGCGCGCCCGGGTACGCCCGCTGCCACCATGGACGGACAGCTCTCCGAAGCCGTCAAGACTGAGCGGCTGCACCGGTTGCAAGCTCTGCTGGCGCAGGAATCGACGCGTTTCAACGCCGGCTGCGTCGGCAAGGTGTTCCCGGTGCTGTTTGAGAAAGCGGGCCGCCGCGCTGGCCAGCTCATCGGCCGCTCGCCCTATCTGCAATCGGTGCACGCCGATGTCGACGTCTCAGCCCTCGGCCGCATTCTTCCGGTGCAGATTTCCGCCGCCGGCCCCAACAGTCTAGCCGGTATCGTCTGCGCCGCTTGAGCGCAATGCCCCGCCGCGGCACCTCACTGCCGCGCCGTGTCGCTGGTCCCCCAGGTATCGGCGACGCGATAGCCCGTCGGCCACGGGTCAGACGCATCCACGATGTATTGGTGAAAGCCCGTAATCCAGGCGCGCCCCGAGATGCTCGGCAAAATCGCCGCGCGTCCGCCCACGGTCGCTGCACCCAGGATGCGCCCCTCGAAGCGTGATCCGATGATGCTTTCGTGCACGAGGCCCTCACCGACGGCCAGTTGCCCGCGCGCCGCCAGCACCGCCATCCGCGCGCACGTGCCCGTGCCGGTCGGCGATCGATCCGACCGGCCCGGTGCAACGATGCAGGTGTTGCGGGCGTGCGCCAAGCCGTCGCGTTTGCTGACCGGCCCGGCCAACTGCACGATTGAGACGCCCGCGATATCGGGAAAATCCGGATGCACGACCGGATGCTGCTCGCGCGCCGCCGCGCGGACCTTTTCGCCCAATACCGCCAGCTCCCGCGCCTCCGACGGAACGATCCCAAAGCCGAGCGCATGCGCGTCGCAGATCGCAAAGATCATGCCCCCGTAGGCGATATCGACGGCGATCGTGCCGAGCCCCGCGACCTCCACCGCCGCATCGAGCGCGAACACAAACGCCGGCACGTTGCGAATAGTCACGCGCTCGCACTTGCCCGCGCGGCACTCCGCGACGATCTCGACGCGACCACCGGGCATGTCGAGGGCAAAGCGCGTTTCCGGCTCCACCATTGCCACCATGCCGGTCTCCAGCAGCACCGTCGCGATGCACATCGTGTTGGAGCCGGACATGGGCGGGTACTCGGTCGGCTCCATGATAATAGCCCCCGACACGCAATCGGGCCGCGTCGACGGCACGATCAGGTTGACGTGGCGCGCCACCGAGCCGCGCGGTTCCTGGATCAGCAGGCGGCGGATATCGTCCTGATCGCGCGCGAAGGCATTGCGCTTATCCAGCATCGTCACCCCGGCCGGCGGCAGCACGCCGCCGGTGATCACGTCGCCCACCTCGCCCTCCGCATGACAGCCGACGACGGAAATGATGCGACGTGGCGTGCTCATCTGATCGTTTCCTGATAGCCCTGATCGCGCTGTGGCGCCGGGATACGCGTTAGTTACAATTTTGCTGCGAACCAAGGTGCTGTCCACTAATCTTGCCGATACCCACAAAGGAGAGACCGCCATGCACGTCAGCCCCTATCTCTTTTTCGACGGCCGCTGCGAAGAGGCCCTGAAATACTACAAGAAGGTGCTCGGCGCCGAGGTCGGCATGATGATGCGCTTCGACGAGAACCCTGATCCTCCCGCCAACAGCATGGTGCCGCCCGGCTCCGGGAAAAAGATCATGCACGCGGCATTCACCGTCGGCACGCACACGCTGATGGCGTCTGACGGCATGTGCGGCGGCGCGCCGAACTTCCAGGGCTTCGCCCTTTCGCTCACGGTCAAGACCGACAAAGAGGCAGAAAAGCTGTTCAAGGCGATCAAGAAGGACGGCCAGGAGCGCATGGCGATGACCACCACCTTCTTCGCCAGCCGCTTCGGCATGGTCGCCGACAAGTTCGGTGTCACGTGGATGGTGATCACAGAAATGCCCGCCCAGAAGGCTCCGGCCAAGCAGCCCGTGACCAAGAAATAAGTGCTCCGGTCCTCAACAGGCAGGCATTCGCGCGGCGGCGGACTTGCCAGCAGATTTGCTTTAGGCTTAAAATATTTCGTCGCCCATCCCCAGACGCACGAAGGCCGCGCATGTGGAAACCGCCGCAACGCATCCGGCATTCAACGCGGCCGGGCCTATGGCCCACCGAGGCCGAGGCGAAACAGTCCACGCTGTTGCAGCCGCTTGCCCATCAAGCCCTGCGGCTCGCCAGCCGCACCTGGGTGCCGGCCATGGTGCCCTGGCGCGCCACCACCGATGGCTTCGTTACCGATGCCAATATCGACTGGTACGCCCGCTTTGCCCGTGGCCGCCCAGGCGCCATCGTCGTCGAAGCGACTGGTATCCGCGACGTGCCGTCCGGCCCATTGCTGCGCATCGGCCATGACCGCTTCATCGACGGCCTCGCCAAACTCGTTGATGCCGTCAAAACCGCCAGCGGGGGACAGACGCGGCTTTTTATCCAACTCATCGACTTTCTCGCCATCCGCCGCAGGCCCGCGCCGCAGATCTACTTCGACCGCTTCCTGCCGATCACGCCGCAGCACCGCGCAGCGCTCGGCGCCGAGGGCTGGCCAGAAGCGGCCGTCCGCGCGCATCTCGCCGCACTGCCGCGCGCAGGTCTCAGCGAAATCCTGACGTCCAGCGAACTCGATGCACTGGACAACGGCATGCGCGACCGTGTGACCGACACCCATCTGCCGCACATCGCCGACTTGCCGCGCGTGCTCCCCGATCTCTTTGCGACTGCCGCCGATCGTGCGCATCGGGCGGGCTTTGACGGCGTCGAACTGCACTACGCTCATGCCTACACCATGGCGTCGTTTCTCTCGGCCACCAACACCCGCGCCGATGGCTACGGCGGGAACCGCGACGGCCGCCTCCGGCTGCCGCTCACTGTGTATCACGCGGTGCGCGCGCGTGTCGGCAGCGCCATGGCCGTCGGCTGCCGATTTCTCGCAGACGAGGCCATTGCCGGCGGCAGCACGCCCGACGATGCGGCGGTCTACGCAACGGCCTTCGCCGCAGCCGGCATGGATTTTCTGTCGCTGTCGCGCGGAGGCAAATTCGACGATGCCAAACAACCGTCCGTCGGCGACGCCGTCTATCCCTACACCGGTCCCAGTGGCTACGAATGCATGCCCGGTTATATATCCGACACGCCCGGTCCGTTCGGCCGCAACCTCGCCGCCACCCGCACCGTGCGCTCAGCCGTGCGCGCGGCGGGTCACACCACGCCCATCGTCGCCGCCGGCGGCATTCACGGCTTCGGCCAGGCCGAGGCGATCGTGAGCGACGGCACCGCGGACATTGCCGGCCTCGCGCGCCAGGCGCTCGCCGATCCCGATTGGTTCGAAAAGGTGCGACGTGGCCGCGGCGCGGAGGTGCGCTTGTGCGAATACACCAACTATTGCGAAGGGCTCGATCAGAAGCACAAGCAGGTCACCTGCCAACTTTGGGATCGCACTGGCCTTGACGAACCCGGCGTCAGACGCTCGTCCGACGGCCGGCGCCGCCTCATCGCCCCGGACTGGCCGACATAGGCAGAAGCACGGATGGCGGAGATATTTGCTTTAGGCTTGAAATAAATCCGGGCGGCGCTATCCTTGCGCCAGATCAGCATTCAGGAGATCGTCATGCGCATCGCGTGCCTCGGCGGCGGCCCCGCCGGTCTCTACTTCGCCATCTCGATGAAGCTGCGCGACCCGTCGCACCACGTCGTCTTGTTGGAGCGCAACAAGGCCGACGACACGTTCGGCTGGGGCGTTGTGCTGTCCGACGACGCGCTCGGCAACATGCAGCGCAACGATCCCAAGAGCACCTCAGCCATCCGCGCGAACTTCGCCTATTGGGACGACATTGCGGTCGTCTACAAAGGCCAGCGCACCGTCTCCACCGGGCACGGGTTTGCCGGCATCGGCCGCATGAAGATGCTGCTGTTGTTGCAGGATCGCGCTCGCGAGCTTGGCGTTGATCTCCGCTACCAGACGCCGTTCACGTCAGCCGAAGAACTCCGCCGCGATTTCGATCTCGTGGTCGCCG